>DOUV01000491.1:1809-9557 GCA_003520455.1 Chloroflexota bacterium
ACCAATTCGCCAACAGGGTCAGTGAGATACGCCATCCGGCGTAGGGTGTCGAGAAGGGTTGAAGGTTGGGCCAGAGGGTTGCACTGCGTAGCCTTCAACTTTCCCACCTTCAACCTGGAACTCATGCGGGCGAACCCGTCGAGCCGTACTGGTACGCAGTTTGCTCTATCTTCATATGTAGGAAGAAAGGAATTGTTTGTTGGGTGAGGAGACGCCGGTTGCGGGACGAGTCGGCGAGTAAGGAGTGTTCGTCGTGCTCACGCCCTCGGCTCGCCGCGAGCGGATTCTGCACCCGAGGGGATGCTTGTAAGGGATCGTGTGCCAGGGCTGCGGTAAAATGCCGGTAGTGCGGTTCTTCTTTCATTCTTTTCAGTAACCAGGGAGCCTGGCCGATGTCTATCTCGAGTTTGTTCGCCGGTGCCGCTTCCGGATTTATTGCTACCGTCCCGATGACGATCGTGATGCTGCTTCTGCATCGCCTGCTGCCCTGGCTCGAGCGCTATCCGTTGCCGCCCAGTCGAATTACCGCGCGGATTGCCCACAGGATAGGCCTTCGGAAGCGCATGAGTCAAGAGCAGCACCTGGCGCTCACGGCACTGGCCCACTTTGGCTATGGAGCGACGGCGGGTGCTGTGTACGCTCCCATCGCGGCCAGCTGGCACCCCGCGCCTCTGGTGGGCGGTATTGCGTTCGGCCTTATCGTTTGGCTCGCGAGTTACCTCGGATTGTTGCCAGCCCTGGCCGTGTTGCCGCCGGCGACCGAGCATCCGGCTCGGCGAAATGCCCTCATGATTGCGGCCCACATTGTCTGGGGCGCAACGCTCGGTTTGCTGGTGGACCGGCTCGGCGGCCGGCGCAGAGGTGAGTCGCAACCGGTCAGCGAAGCACGATCCCGCCTGTGATCGCACCGTGTCGTGTTCCGAGCCGTGATGAAGGCTCGCCCGTCCCCCCTCGACAGAGACGCGTACATCGCCCTGACGAGCTACCTGTAACCCAATGGCCGGACGGATATCGATCGTATCGTCTCACGGCAGAGCCGAAGAGGGTCCGGCTCTGCCGTCGATGATGTGCCAGAGAGCCTTCATCGTGAGAGGGGCAAGGAAGTCGTGCAGAGGGCCGGCTTCTTGAGAACCCGATGATATTCGCCCGGCATCTCCCGCTGCACAGGCGAACATGAGGAAAGGAGAGAACCATGTTCAGGTTTCTCAGTCGTCCAAAGAGGGAGACTGCGCTAGATCCAGCTGCGATTCGCTCGCTCGTCGGCGCGCTCCGGAGTGACGATCGCCACGAACGCGAACGCACCCGGAAGCATCTGGTCGCGATTGGAGCACCGGCCATCGCTCCGTTGCTGGAGTTGCTATCAGATCAGGACGAGCACGTACGTTGGGAGGCAGCCAAAGTCCTGAGTCGGATTTGCACCCCAGAAGCGGCGGCGTCCCTGGTCGAGTTTCTTGAGGATAGGAACAGCGCCATCCGATGGTTGGCGGCCCAAGGGTTGATTGCCGCGGGGCGCGCCGGACTGCCACCGTTGCTGCGGGCACTCATCCAACGCTCGAATTCAGTTTGGTTGCGTGAGGGCGCGCACCGGGTACTGCTTGCCCTGGCGCGACGAAGCCCGGGTGATCCGGTGGCGCCCGTGCTAGACGCCCTGGAGGATATCGAGCCGGCGCTCGAGGTGCCACCGGCCGCCGCCGCGGCGCTGCATGCATTCGAGTGAGTCGCCCACCGGCATGCCGCCCGGCGCGAGCAGCTCTGGGCCGGCGGAATGCCCGATCCGCGTGGGTGGCATCGTCGTCGTGTATGCCGTGGCCTTCCAGACGCACCAGGCCTCGGCGGCGAGCCACCCGGGCAGGGGCGATGCTTCAGAGGGAGTGGAACCCCAGGAGAGAGACATGCCTTACGATAAACTGAGTGAGCTTCCAAAGAGCGTGCGCGACAGTTTGCCCAAGCATGCTCAGGAGATCTATCGAGAAGCCTTCAATAGTGCCTGGAACGAGTACAAGAATCCGGCAGAACGCCGCGGCGATGCCTCGCGCGAAGAAACGGCCCACAGGGTCGCCTGGGCCGCCGTAAAGAACGAGTACGAGAAGGACGAGCAGACCGGCAAGTGGAAGCGGAAACAGGGGGAGGAGTAACCTTCATCCTCATCTCGATGGAATTCGCTCGCGCGCTGCTGCTGGATGCGCGCGAGCCAGGAGGTGGCCGCGCGGATGGGGGACCGCCTGAGATACTCCTGGCTGGGTCAGCATCCTGGCGAGAGGTTTCGCCAGTTTCCCGCAGCGGCGCAGGTGCATTGTGACCTTCTCTGTGAGTTCTCTCTTTTTCCAGCTCTGTTTCAGAAGAGGCCTGCAGGAGGGTGTTAGGGGGACAGCGGCCGATCGACCCGAGCGACCGGCCTCAGTCCGAACCACCGCTCTCGTGCAAAGGCAGCCAGACGGTAAAGGTGCTGCCTTCCCCTTCGCGGCTCGTGACGCTCACCGTGCCACCATGGATGGTGACGATCTCTTTGACGACGAACAGCCCGAGTCCCATCCCCTCGATCTGTTGAGCCCTCACGTTCCTGGCGCGGTAGAAGCGGCTGAAGAGCTGGGGCAGCGCCTCGGCCGGGATGCCGATGCCGCGATCGGAGACCGCAAGCTGGACCTGCTGGCCCGCACGCTTGAGGCGCACCGTGACCGGGCCACCGCTGGGACTATATTTGACCGCATTCTGAACCAGATTCTGGATGACCTGCTCCAGGCGCAACTCGTCGCCCATGATGGTCAACGGCTCGGCGGGACAGATCAATTCGAGGGTATGTTGCTCGAGCGTCGGTCGGACCTCTTCGACCAGCCGGTGGGTGAGGGCGCCAAGGTCCACTGGCCGCTGCTCGAGGCTCAACTGGCCGGTGCGGATGCGAGAGAGGTCCAGCAGCAGTTCAATCAGCCTGTGCAGCCGGACGGACTGCTCGTAAATCGTCCGCAGCGCGCGCTGGTCGCGCTGGTCAGCCAGGCCCTCGCGGGCCGCCCGGCGCTGGAGCAACTCGGCGTAACCTTGCAGGGCCGTGAGCGGCGTCTTGAGTTCGTGAGAAGCAATAGAGAGGAACTGGTCGCGTGTGCGGATCGCCTCTTGCGCCTCGCGGTAGAGGCGGGCATTGTCGATGGCGAGGGCCGCCCGCCGGGCGAGGTCCTTCCCCAGGAGCAGGTCATCCGAGGTGTAGCGGCGCCCCGACTCCGCCGTCACGAAGGTGATGGCCCCGAGAGTCCGTCCGCGCGCAATCATCGGGACGACCAGGGAGGATCTGAGGCCCAGCGTCCGGAGGATCTCGAGCGACTCGGCCTTCCGGGCGCCCCTTTCCAGGAGCGCATCAGCAATCTCGGTGTACATCTCCGGCTCGCCGGTCCGCAGCACCTGCGGCACGCCGTACGGTGCGTCCGGGTTGGGGGGGTAGCGCTCCTGCAACTCGTGAGCCAGCGCGACCTTCGCCGGGTCCACGTGCTCCACGGCCAGCCGCTGAATCGTCCCGTCGTCTGCGACGATATCGACGGCGCACCAGTCGGCGATGTGCGGCACGGCCAACCGCGCGACGCTGGCCAGCGTGGTCTCGTAGTCGAGCGACGAAGCGAGCAGAGCGCTGGCCTCGACCAGGAAGTGTTGCGTTTCCTCGGCCCGCTTGCGCTCGGTAATATCCATGGTGACGCCGCGCATCCCGATCGGGGTGCCGGTCTCGTCGCAGACGACGACGGAGCGCGCCTCGACCCACAGGATGCGCCCGTCCTTCGCGATCCAGCGGAACCGGTTCGTTCCTTCCTTCCCGCCGGCGAAAATCGCCGCTGCCTCCTGGGCCGCGCGCTCTCGGTCCTCGGGATGCACGATGGTAAGCCAGAAGTTCGGTGATGATAACCATTCGTGAACCGAGTAGCCCAACATCGTTTCGACGTAGTCGTTCACAAAGTCAACCCGCTGGCCCCTGGCATCGGGCCTGCCCCAGGCCTCCCACACGACGCCAGGTACACTGGCAACGATATTATCCAGACGCTGGCGCTGGTTTTGGACCTCCGCCAGGAGGCGTTCCCGTTCCGCTTCGGCCTGCCGGCGCCCGGTGATGTCGCGGAAGATCAGGACGACCCCGATGATGTCGCCGTCGGCGTCGCGGATCGGGGCACCGCTGTCATCGATGGGAATCTCGGCTCCGTCCCGGCTGAGCAACAGCGTGTGATTCGCCAGGCCGACGACGAGCCCTTCCCGGATGACCCTGACGAGCGGACTCTGGGCCGGCTGGCGAGTTTGTTCGTCGAAGATAGTGAAGACTGCCCTTAACTCCTGGCCGGCGGCCTGTGCTTGCGTCCAACCGGTGAGGGATTCGGCCGCCGGGTTCATGAAGGTGATTCGACCGCGGGTGTCGGTGGCGATCACGGCGTCTCCGATACTCGCCAGGGTCACCCGCAACCACTCACGCTGTTCCTGGACTTCGTCCTCCGCTCGCCTGCGCTCGATGGCCTCCGCCAGGATGTTGGCCACGGCCTGGAGGAAGTGGACGTCATCGACGCTGAAGCTCCGGTGTCTGCTGGTATGGGCGCCCAAGACGCCAAACGGCCGGTCTCGCCCGCGGACAATGACGCTCAGGCCGCTCACGACCCCATGGTCGCGGAGCAGCACTGGCTCGCCGATGCGCGTGTCGGTGCGCAGGTCATCGACGATCACCGGCTCGTTCGAGAGCAGGGAGTAGCCGCCTTGGGAACCGCCGCTGGCCTGGACCACCGCGGAGCCAACGAGGCCCTCCTTCCAACCCACCCCCGCTCGCAGCAGCAGCGTCTCGCCGTCCGGGAGCAGCTCCAACAGTTTGCAGTACTCCACCTCGAGGGTTTGGCTCACGAGGGCGACGGCATCGTTGAGTAGCGCAGACAGATCGGTCTCCACGATCGCCCGTTGGCCGAAGCCGGCCACGGCGGCCTGTTGGCGCGCCCGCGTTGCCAGCGTCTCCTCGGCCTGTTTCCGCTCGGTGATATCGTGGAAGATGTTGATGGCGAATTGGACCCGGTTCTGCTCGTCGAGGACCGGCGTTGCTTTGACCACCGACCAGCGGTCCTCGCCGGTGGCAAGCACCCGGAAATGCAAGAGGGTCTCGGGGCTCGGCCGGCCCTGGAGCGCCAGCCGCCCGGGAAGTTGCTCGAGTGGCAATCGCTCGCCGGATTCATCCAGGAGCTCAAACTTCTGCATCACTGCCGAGAGGGGCGCCTCCAGGAGTGCCTGGGCTGAGGGATAGCCGGTCGCGCGGGCGGCAGCGTCATTGGCAAAAATCAGCCGGCCGGTGGGGTCTTGCGCGGTGATGCCGTCGGCGACTCCTTGCAGGATGATCTCGAGCTGCTCCCGGGATTTGCGCTGCTCTTCCTCAGCCCGCTTGCGCTCGGTGATATCGCGGAAGACCAGGACGACCCCGATGATGTTGCCATCGGCGTCGCGGATCGGGGCACCGCTGTCATCGATGGGAATCTCGGCTCCGTCCCGACTGAGCAACAGTGTATGGTTCGCCAGGCCGACGACCGCTCCGTCCCGGATGACCCTGGCAACCGGGCTCTCGACCGTAGCGCGGCTCTCTTCATTGACAATCTTGAAGACCGTGCCTAACGCCTGGCCGACAGCATCGGCTTGCGACCAACGGGTGAGGGACTCGGCCACCGGGTTCATGAAGGTGATCTGACCGCGGGTATCGGTGGCGATCACGGCGTCCCCGATACTCGTCAAGGTCACCCGTAGCAACTCGCGCTGCTGCCCTACCGCCGCCTCGGCTTGCGCTCGCGCCTCACTGAACCAGCTAATCAACAGCGCGACCAGCGCGAATATCGTCAGTCGAGCGAGCGTATGGGGCGTGATGAGGGCGAACGCGTAGAGCGGCGGGAGAAGGAAGTAGTCGCTGGCCAACGCGCCCAGGAGAGTGGCCAGCAACGCCGGTCCCAGACCGCCGTACCAGGCGGTGAGCGCCACAGCGGCAAAAAAGAGCAGAAACGGGCCTGGCTCGATCAGGGATTGCAAGAGAAGCGTCAGCAGCAGGGCCAGCGCGGTGGTCAGGACTGCGACGCCATAGCGAAGAAGTGGAGGGCGCGGCATCGGCAACATCTTCCGGCCTCAACAGGATTCATAGCAACCATTGGTACAGGGATCATCTAGACCATCAGTCAAGGAGTCGCCGTGGACGCGTAGTCAGAGACTTCCGAAGTCTTCCGAGACTTGGAAGTCTGGCTCCTTGACCGGCGCTCTACCAGTAGTATAGGCGAAAGAATGCGACATGCAACGCGGGGAAGGTGTACATCGGGGTGCCAACCGGTCTGCCGTGGCTTCCACGACCACGACGACCGGGCGTCGCACCTCGCGGGCCTGACCCAAGGGTCGAGCCCTGATACTCCCGGCACATTCCGCGAGACTGGGCCGGAAAGTCGAGACGTCCCCGCGCCCACACACGGGCGACTCTCTTCCGGCCCATGGGAGTTGAGCGGGCCGATTGCCGGTGCCTCTCAACTGCGGCAGTCGACGACCGGCAGCCGAACGGTGAACCTGCTCCCCTGACCTTCGCGACTGGCGACATCCACCTCGCCCCGATGGAGAGTCACAATCTCTTTGACCACATAGAGTCCCAGACCAACCCCGCTGATTGGCGGCGCTCCGGAATGGCTGGCGCGGTAGAAGGGGCTGAAGAGATGGGGCAGCGCCTCCGCGGGAATGCCGACGCCCCGGTCGGCGACGGTCAGCACGGCCCATGTGCCCTGGCGCTGAAGACGCACAGTCACGGGGCCACCATCGGGACTGTACTTAATGGCATTCTGGAGCAGGTTCTGGAGGACCTGCTCCAGGCGCAAGGCTTCACCCAGGACAAGCAGCGGCTCCGCAGGGGTGACCAGTTTCATCACGTGGCGCTCGAGTGTCGGCCGCATTTCCTCGATCAAACGGTACGCCAGGGCGCTGAGGTCCACAGGCTCGCGCTCGAGACGGAGCTGGCCGCTCTGGAGGCGCGAGAAATCCAGGAGGAGGTCAATCAGCTTATTGAGTCGCCCGGTCTGCTCGTGGATCGAGCGCAGCGCGAGTTGGTCGCGCTCGCTGGTGGTGGCCTGGCGAGCGTGTCGCAGGAGCAGTTCGGTGTAGCCCATGATGGTAGCGAGTGGGGTCTTTACCTCGTGGGAGGCAATGGAGAGGAATGTGTCACGGGCGCGCACCGCGCTCTGGGCCTCCTGATAGAGCCGGGCGTTATCGACCGCGAGGGCAGCCCGGCCGGCGAGATCTTCGGCCAGCGAGAGGTCGTCCCGGCTGTAGCGGCGCTTCGACTCCGTCGATACGAACGAGATCGCCCCGAGCGTTCGGCCACGCGCCCGCATCGGTACGACGATATAGGCCGTGTAGCCCAGGGCCTGAGCGAGCTCGAAGTGCTCATTATTCCGCATGAAGGTCGCCAATAGTGAGTCGGGAATCTCATTGACCAGCTCGGGCTGACCGGTGCGGAGCACGGTTGCAACCGGGTGCGACCCGTTCGGATCGGGCGGGTAGCGACCTTGTAGCTCGCGGACCAACCCCTCTCGCGCCGGGTCCACCCAGGCCGCCGCCATCCGCCGGATGGACCCGTCCTCCTCGAGCATATCAACGATGCACAGGTCGGCGAGCGCGGGCACGGCGAGATGCGCCACGCGCGTGAGCGTGGTCTCGTAGTCGAGCGACGAAGCGAGCAGAGCGCTGGCCTCGACCAGGAAGTGTTGCGTTTCCTCGGCCCGCTTGCGCTCGGT
>DOUV01000490.1 GCA_003520455.1 Chloroflexota bacterium
CGGGTCCAGTCCGGTTGGGCGCGCCACGGGGTGGCTCTGGCGGGCCCGGGCTGGCAGTGGGACGCCGCGAAAGGCATCTGGATCGGACCGAACGACTCGTGAGAGTTGGTCGACAGACCGGTGCCTGTGCGGCACGATGTCGGCTGTTGTGACCCACCTGGGGGAGGGCAGTGGTCGCGTCCAGCTGAAGAGACCGATCGGAGCCAGGCGCTCTTCACACCGGCGCGCTTGAGGCGCGGTGAACGGGATAGACCCTCGAAACGCTCGCGCTCAATGGTGACTTCCTCTCCCCCCAGGCGGGAGTCCTCAGGAGGCTGACTTTTATGGAAAAGTATGGCTATCGCTTCTCCTTTGGCCCGTGGAATATCCACGAGGGCGCCGATCCCTTCGGCCCGCCGGTGCGGCCGGCGCGAGAGTTCGACGATAAACTCACCGTCTACCAGGCGTTGGGCTTCGACGCGGTGCAGTTCNNCCGGCAACCGATCACTGAGAACCATCAAGGAGGGACTTATGGAAAAATATGGTTATCGTTTCTCCTTCGGCCCCTGGAACATCCACGAGGGAGCCGACCCCTTCGGGCCGCCCGTCCGCCCCAGCGTGCCCTTCGAGAGAAAGCTGGAAGCCTACCGGCGTCTGGGCTTCGACGCGGTGCAGTTCCACGACGACGATGTTGTGCCCGGTCTGGACAATCTGTCGCCCGCGCAGATCCGCGAGCGGGCGCAGGTGATGCGCCGGAAGCTGGCCGATCACGGGCTCGTCACCGAGTTCGTTGCCCCGCGCCTGTGGGAGGAGCCACGGACCGCCGACGGCGCGTATACGGCGAACGATCCGAAGACACGCGCCTACGCGCTCGAGCGCACCAGAAAGACGGTGGACATTGCGCGTGAGATGGGGACGAACTTCATGGTCGTGTGGTTCGCGCGGGAGGGCACGGCCATGCGCGAGGCCAAGGACGCTATCCGGGCGACCCACCAGTTGCTCGAGGCCATCAACGCCGTGCTGGACTACGATCCCGACCTGCGCATCGCCATCGAGCCCAAGCCCAACGAGCCGATGGACCTCTCCTACATCCCCACGATCGGGCACGGGCTCGCCCTGGGATTCCAGGCGAAGGACCCGGCGCGAGTCGGTGTACTGATGGAGTCGGCGCACGCGGTGTTGGCGGGGCTGGACCCCTCGGACGAGATCGCCTTTGCAATGGCGTTCGGCAAGCTGTGGGGCGTCCACCTGAATGACCAGAACAGCCTGAAGTTCGACCAGGATCGCTCGTTTGGCGCGGTCGATCTGCGCCGGGCCTTCAACCAGGTGCGGGTGCTGGACGAAAACCGCTACTGGGAAGTGGGGATGGTTGGCCTGGACGTGAAGGCCCTCCGCACCCAACCGGCCGAAACGGCCACCAAGCACCTGCGCAACAGCCTGCATACCTTCCTGAGGCTCGTCGAGCTGTCGCGCTCCCTCGACCGGCAGGCCGTCAACGACCTTCGTGCGGCGCGCGATTACGAGGAGTTGGATTGGGTGATTCTGAGACAGTTGATGGGGATGGGGGGCAGTGAACAGTGAACAGTGGGCAGTGAACAGTGAACAGTGGGGCAGTGAATAGTGAACAGTGGGCAGTGAACAGTGAACAGTGAAGCGGGGGCGGAGTTGTCGGTGGCGCTTTAGCCGTGGGAGGATGTCAGAAAGGAAAGCATCGATCATGACGATTCGATTTGGCATCATCGGAGCCGGCGTGATCGCCGATGTGCGCATGGCGCCGGCTATCCGCGAGGCGGCGGGCGCCGAGTTGGTTGCGGTGCACGCTCGCAATCCGGAGAAGGCTCGATCGTTCGCCGCCCGGCACGGCGCGCGGCGCTGGTATTCGGAGGCACAGGCCCTCCTGGATGACCGTGAGGTGGATGCGGTCTACATCGCCACGCCGCCTTCCCAGCACGCGGAGGAGACGGAGGCGGCAGCTCAGGCCGGCAAGCACGTGCTCTGTGAGAAGCCGATGGCGATCGCGTTGGAGGAGTGTGATCGGATGATCGCGGCCTGCCGCCGGGCCGATGTGCGCCTGGGGCTGTGTTTCATGCTGCGCTTCCATCCCGTCCACCGGCGGATGCGCGACCTGGTGACAGAGGGGTTCCTGGGCCAGCCCAAGATGGCCGAAGCGCGGCTGGTCTTCGAGTTGCCAGACAAGAGCCCAACTGCTTTCCGCCTGCAGCCGGCCCTGGGCGGCGGTGGCGCAGTCATGGACGTGGGCGTGCACGGCGTGGACATCCTCCGGTTCATGCTGGGCCGGGATGTCGAAGCCGTCAGCGCGTTCTCGGACCACGATCCGTCGGTGTTCCCCTCCGACGACACGACGGTCATGGCGCTGTGTTTCGACGGTGATCTGCCGGCGAGCGTCGGGGTGAGCTTTGGGGTGCCGTTTGCCGAGCGCAGCAACGTGGAGCTGTATGGCTCGGCCGGGAGTCTCTTCAGCGTCGATACCCTGGGCCAGGAATCCGAGGGTCGGTTCATCGCGATCTCGGCTGCTGGCAGGCGGGAGGAGGCGCCGCCGGTCTATAACCAGTACGTGGCGCTGGTGGACGAATTCGTGGCTGCCGTCCGGGAAGGCCGAGAGCCCGTGCCCGGCGGTGCGGACGGCCGGGCGGCCCAGGCTGTTGCCCTGGCGGCGTATGAGTCCATCCACACCGGCACGGTTGTATCGCTGCGATGAGCACCGGCCGGTGCGGGTGGGGAAGGTGGAAGGTTGGACGGCGCCGGGCCGGGGGCGGACATAGTCGGTGCCGTGCCAACCTTCAACGAGATGGGGCGCGCGGAAGAGGTTGCAATGCGTGGTGGCCGCAGCGACCGGTATCAAAATCGCGTGCTAATGAGTGCGAGGAGGTTCGATGGCTTACCTGCTCGGTCTGGATATCGGTACGACCGGCGCGAAGGCTCTGCTCTGTGATGGTGACGGACGCGTGCTGGCGACGGCTATGTCGGAGTACCCCCTCTCCTCGCCGTTCCCCCTGTGGAGCGAGCAGGCGCCGGCCGACTGGTGGGAGGGTGCCCAAGAGGCGTTGCGGGCTGTCGTGGCCCAGGCCGGTGTGGAGACGGGCGGGATCGCGGCGCTGGGCCTCACCGGCCAGATGCACGGCGCCGTCTTCCTCGACGAGCGCGGCGAGGTGATCCGCCCGGCGCTGCTCTGGAACGACCAGCGTACGGCCGATGAATGCCGGGAGATCACGGCGCGCGTGGGGGCCGTGCGGCTGATCGAGATCGCCGGCAACCCGGCGTTGACCGGGTTCCAGGCGCCCAAGATTCTCTGGCTGCGCAACCACGAGCCGGAGCATTACGCGCGCGTGGCGCAAGTGCTGCTGCCCAAAGACTATATCCGGCTGCAGCTCACCGGCGAGAGTGCGACGGACGCCTCGGACGCCGCCGGAACGCTGCTGCTCGACCTGCGTGCCCGCGACTGGAGCCCCGAGATCCTGACGGCGCTCGACATCCCGCGGGTCTGGCTGCCGCGAGTCTACGAGGGCCCCGAGGTGACCGGGCTGTTGCGGCCGGATATTGCGGCCGCGCTCGGCCAGCCGGCGGGGCTGCCGGTTGTTGCGGGCGGCGGCGATAACGCGGCGGCGGCCATCGGTACCGGCATCGTGAGGACCGGGGTGATCAGCAGCAGTATCGGGACCAGCGGCGTGCTCTTCGCCCACTCCGACGAGATCCGCCTCGATCCGCTCGGCCGTCTGCATACCTTTTGCCACAGCGTGCCGGACCGCTACCATCTGATGGCGGTGACCCTCTCGGCCGGCGGCTCGTTTCGATGGTTCCGCGACCTGCTGCGCCAGGTTCATCCCGCCGCGCAGTCGCTCTCCTATAACACGCTGACGGCGGCCGCCGCGACCGTCCCCCCGGGTGCCGAGGGGCTGCTCTTCCTCCCCTACTTGACGGGCGAGCGTACCCCGCACCTCGACCCGCTGGCGAGCGGGGCCTTCGTGGGGCTCACGGCGCGCCATGGTCTGGGCCACCTCGCCCGCGCCGTGATGGAGGGGGTCGTCTTTTCGATGCGGGATGGGCTGGAGATCATGCGCCAGCTCGGCTTGCCGCGGGGCCAGATTCGCGCGACCGGCGGCGGCGCTCGCAGCCCGCTCTGGCGGCAGATGCAGGCCGACATCTACGGCGCCGAGGTCGTGACGCTCACGGCCGAAGAGGGTCCGGCGTACGGCGCCGCCCTGCTCGGCGGCGTGGGCGCCGGCGTCTTTGACAGCGTATACGACGCTGTGGACCGCTGTGTCGCCGTCGCCGATGTGACCCGGCCCCACTCCCTCGTCCAACCCCACTACGAGGCGGTCTACACGATCTACCGCGGGCTGTACGGCGCGCTCCGCGGCACGATGCGCGACCTGGCGGTGAGTGCCAGTCTCGAAGTCTGAGGATGACCCATTTCAAGTGACCACCCTTCGAACCATGACGCGAATCTCGCTTCGCCCCGCCACGCGCGGCGATTACGACTTCCTGTGGTGGTTACATCGCGTCACCATGCGCCCGTACGTCGAGGCGACGTGGGGTTGGGATGAAGCCTGGCAGTCGCACTACTTTCAACAGCATTTCGATCCGGCGAGCCGCGACATCATCGAGGCCGATGGCGTCACCGTTGGCTGCATCTCCGCCGAGCGGCACGAGGAGCGCATCTTCCTCGCGGTGATCGAGATCGCCCCGGACTATCAGAACCGTGGGATCGCGACAACGCTGATTCGCGCCTTGCTCGACGAGGGCGACCGCACGGCTCTTCCGGTCGAATTGTCCGTGCTCAAAGCCAACCCGGCCCGGCGCCTGTACGAACGGCTGGGCTTCAGCATGATAGGAGAAACCGGCAGTCACATTGTGATGCGCCGGACCCCGCACGGCCGGGATCGAGGCGTTTGACGTGATTGCAGGAAGAATCCTATGATGAGAGTGCGGTGATCCGGGCGCTTGCCCGGCCCGCTGACCCTGCCCCGGCCGCCGGCCGGTCACAAGGTGACGCAGCCATGATCCGGAGAACCGATCGGCTCCTGCTCCGTGAGTTCGTGGAGAGCGATTGGCCGGCCGTCCTCGAGTACCAATCTGACCCACGGTACCTGCGCTACTATCCGTGGACGGAAAGAACCCCCGAGGATGTGCGGGCGTTTATTCGCATGTTTATCGACTGGCAACGGGAGGAGCCACGCCGCAAATATCAGTTCGCCGTGCTCCTGCCAGCCGAAAATCGATTGATCGGCAATTGCGGTCTCCGCAAGAAGACGGCCGACGCGTGGGAAGCGGAGATCGGCTATGAGTTCGCGCCTGCCTGGTGGGGCCAGGGCTTCGCGACTGAAGCGGCCGGCGGCCTGCTCGCCTTCGGCTTCGAAGAGCTGAGACTCCACCGCATTTGGGCCTACTGCGTCGCGGAGAATGTCGCCTCAGCCCGGGTATTGGAGAAGATTGGGATGCGGCAGGAGGGTCGGTTACACGAGAACGAATGGATGAAAGGCCGCTGGTGGGACACCCTCCTCTACGGCATTCTGGAGCACGAATGGCGGGCGCAGGTGCGGTAGGCAGAGTCCCGGAGAGCTCAGACTCGCCGGTCTAGCAGAGCACGGCGCCGGTTGCCAGTGTACGTTCACTTGCCTGGAGAGAGGAGAATGCCGAGAGTCCTTGGGAGAAAACGTCAGGATCAGGGAGGTCCCCGGTGATGCCCGTCGATTCAGAGGTGGACCGGCCGGCTACTTACTATGAGCGTTCCGCTTTCCAGAAGGAGGGATTGCTGTGAGCATAAAAGAGGTGAGATCGCCTCGCGATCCTGGCAGTGCTGCGATTGACGGCGAGGCATCCCGGGAGATTGTCGTGGTGCGCCCCTCGGCGGAGGTCATGTCACGCCAGCGACTTCCGTACTTCGTTGGCATCTCTGGGGCCACGGCGGGCGCCACGGGCATCTGCATGAACCTTGTGGTGATCCCCGCTGGTGGTGCGGCCGAACCACACTTGCACCTCGGCCACGAAACAGTAATCTATCTTCTCAAGGGACGGGTGGAGACCCGGTATGGTCCAGGGCTACGGCAATCAGTGATCAACGAGGCGGGCGATTTCATCTTTATTCCCGCGGATGTTCCCCACCAACCGATCAACCTGAGTGCGACCGAGCCCGCGCAGGCTCTTGTCGCTCGTAACGACCCGAATGAGCAGGAGAACGTCCGTCCCTACGATCCGGCGACAGACGCGTGAACGGCTCGAGGGGGTGGGCGATTCTACCCGTTCCGGAGAGATGCAGACCCCACCAATCGAAGGAGGCATACGACTCATGACGACCCAGGAACTCGAAAGCGTAGCTCAAGCCCTGGTCGCGAGGGGCAAAGGTATCCTGGCCGCCGACGAGAGCACCGGTACCATCAAGAAGCGCCTGGCGAGCATCAACGTTGAATCGACTGAGGAGACCCGGCGCACCTACCGCGAGTTGCTGTTCATCACTCCAGGGATGGAGGAGTTCATCAGCGGCGTGATTCTGTTCGACGAGACGATTCGCCAGGCCACGAGGGAGGGCACGCCCTTCACGGAGGTGCTCAGGCAGAAGGGGGTCATCCCCGGCATCAAGGTCGATAAGGGTGCCAAGGAGCTGGCCGGCTTCCCAGGGGAGAAGATCACGGAGGGCCTGGACGGCCTCCGCGAGCGCCTCGCCGAGTACCGCGACCTGGGGGCGCGCTTCGCCAAATGGCGGGCGGTGATCACCATCGGCCCGGGGATTCCGACTCGCACCTGTATCGACGCCAATGCGCACGCGCTGGCGCGCTATGCCGCTCTCTGCCAGGAGCAGGGGTTGGTTCCCATCGTCGAGCCTGAGGTGCTCATGGACGGGAATCACAGCATCGAACGCTGCCAGGAAGTGACCGAGGCCACGCTGGAGCGTGTGTTCTCCGAGCTGATGGCGCATCGCGTGCGACTCGAGGGGATCCTGCTCAAGCCGAACATGGTGCTGTCGGGGAAAGAGGCCTCCAGGCAGGCAGGCGTCGAGGAGGTGGCGGAGCGCACCGTCCGCTCCTTCCGGCGGGTGGTCCCGGCCGCGGTGCCCGGCATCGTCTTCCTCTCGGGTGGGCAGAGCGCCGAACTGGCGACGGAGCACCTCAATGCCATGAACGCGTTGGGCAAGCAGCCGTGGGAACTCAGCTTCTCCTACGGACGGGCCTTGCAGGAGCCCACGCTCAAGGCGTGGAGGGGCGAAGCAGCCAACGCACCGGAGGCGCAGCGGCTTTTCTACCATCGCGCCCGGTGCAACGGTGCCGCTCGCTCGGGCAGTTATTCCAGGGAGATGGAAGCGGCGGCGGCCTAGCCCCGGTGAAGCCAGCAGACTTCCGAAGTCTTCCGAGACTTCGGAAGTCTGTAGTTGGTGACGTGCTCGCGGGAGATGCGGAGAACGAGAAGAGCAGGACGCAAGGGAGCAAACGTCATGAGGGCCGATATTGTTGCCGGAGCAACCTTCCCGAACTACGAGTTGCCCGATCACACAGGCGTCCGTCGCCGGCTGAGCACGCTCCAGGGAAACGACCCGGTGGCGCTCGTGCTTGCACGCGGCGGATACTGCCCGCGGGAGCATCGCCAGCATATGTGGATGGTGGAGATGGAACCGGAAGTCAACGTTGGGGCCTGCCGGTTCATCACGATCAGCACCGATACGGTGCTCGAATCCCAGGAGTGGCGGATGCGGCTCGGCGCGCACTGGCCCTTTCTCTCTGATCCGGAACGCGTGGTCCAGCGCGACCTCGACATCGTCGAATATACCGATCCCCAGCATAATGCTATGATCCCCCACACGATCATGCTCGAGCCGGGCCTCCTCATCTACAGGATCTACAACGGGTACTGGTACTGGGGCCGGCCGACGCCTGAGGAAGTGCGCCAGGACTTTCGCGCCATCTCCATGAAAGTCCGGCCGGATTGGGATATCGCGGCGCCTGGTCTCCGCGAGCAGTGGGAGAGCGGTGATCGCAGCGCCTTTTACCCCTACCGGAGACGCTGATCCGGCCCATAGGATGAATACGATTCTCGTGTATCCTGAAGGCACAACGTTTGAGCGACAAGCGCGTTTTTTCTGAGGCCGGGGAGACGCCGCACCGGCGCGAGCGCCTGCAGATTTCCCCCTCGCTCGGGGCGGAAAATTCACTGAGCTACTGGTGGAAGGCGGTCTCGCCGCTGCGCGTAATGTGGAATTTCGTCTGGATCTACGCGGCGCGCTACTCGCCGTCCCTGGCACTCAAGCGCTGGATGCTGCGGCGCACGGGCATCAACGTGGGATGCCATGCCTCCGTCGGGCTGGCGGTGGTCTTCGACATCTTCTTTCCAGAGGAGATTCGCATCGGTGAAAACAGCATCATCGGCTACAATAGTGTGGTGCTGGCGCACGAGTTTACGGTCGGTGAATGGCGCCGCGGGCCGGTCGACATCGGCAAGAACGTGAGTATCGGTGCCAATGTTACGATACTCCCGGGTGTCGTCATCGGGGACGGGGCGACGGTCAGCGCGATGAGCCTGGTCAACAAGGATGTCCCGCCGGGCGCGTTCGTGGGCGGCATTCCGATCCGGCGTCTGGATGAAAGAGGAGCGAATGGCGGGTAGCGTTTGGAGCGGACCGGCGGCGTTGTTCGATCGCCTTCCAACCGCCGGTCTCCAATCCCTCATCGCTCGGCCTCGATCGCTTGTTCACCGGTCTCAAGATGGCGTGTCTCACTTTCTGTAAAAGTAGCGCGTACGCGCTACTTTTACAGAAATATCAAGACACTGTTGGCGAATTGGTGCAAGTGGCGGG
>DOUV01000203.1:0-1268 GCA_003520455.1 Chloroflexota bacterium
CCCACGCCCACACCGACCAGCACGCCGGTGCCCACCGCGACGGCGACAGCCGCTGCGACGCCCACGCCGAGACCGAGCGCCACCCCTACCCCCTCGCCAACTGCCACGGCGACTGGCACAGCCACCGCGACGCCAACGGCAACCGCGACCACCACTGTCACCGCAACGACTACGGCCACGCCGGTGGCGACTTCACCGGCATCGCACCTGTATGTGCCGGTCATCGTCCGGGGGAATCACTAAATGGCAGTCCCTATTGTCGTACCACCGCGCGCAGGCACCGTAGCCTGAAAGGGAGCGACACCGTGCAAGAACGAACCACTGCCCCTCACGTGAGGATAGACACGAAGCCTGTCCCAAATGTCCACTACCGTGAAGTTGCCCTGTTCAGCATTCTCGCGTACGCCCTGAGTTGGCTCTGGTGGGGCATACGGCTGTACCCCTACCTGGGATCAGCCGACCTCTTGGGCAGCGTAGGAACGATGGACATTGTGATCGGAGATTTCGGCCCACTGATTGCAGCCGTGATCATGCGGCTGTTCGTCAGTCGGGAAGGCTTGAAGGGTTCCTTGGGCCTGTGGCGTTCCTGGAAGTACTTCCTGGTCGCACTGATCGCACCCGCCATATTCATCGGCGTTGTGGTCGGCTTCAGCCATCTCACCGGTCTGGGACGCTTTGTCTGGAGAGGGGATATCCCCCTATGGGTCTACTACCCCGCGATGCCGCTGGTGGGGCTCATCGTGGCCATCTTCGTCTTTGGCGAAGAATATGGCTGGCGCGGCTATCTCTTGCCACGGGTGTTGCCCCTGGGTGAGATCAAGGCCACTGTGGTCGTGGGAGTCATTTGGGCCGGGTGGCATCTGCCGCTGTTACTCATTGGCTTCAACTATCCTGGACAGAGCCCGTGGTTGGCTATCCCTGTGTTCACTTTCACGGTGCTGTTTCTCTCTTTTCCTTTTACCTGGTTCTATGTGGAGACTCGGGGGAGCGCCCTGTTGGCGGCCATCCTGCACGGTGTCCTGAATGCCTATGGGGATAGTATGACGGCAGCGGACGTCATGCGTGGGAACCCTCTGGTGGTGGGCTCAGCGGGCTTGATCGTGGGTGCGTTCTTGATGATCATCACGCTGGTTGTATATGGTATTTTCAAGCGACCATCGAGGAGAGAAGATGTGGGTCAGCTTGTCCGTCCTCAGAGTGATGGGACCTGGCGGGACTGGTTGCGGTGACTACTCCCACGCATAGAATGATCCTGTTGGCGAAATCGT
>DOUV01000203.1:1381-4000 GCA_003520455.1 Chloroflexota bacterium
GCACCAATTCGCCAACAGGGTCATAGAATGCGTGGGCTTCTAGGCTTTCGCCAGAGACTGTAGCCCCAGTCTCAAAATGTTCAGAGCGGCATTGTGGTCTCGATCCATCTCAAGACCACAATGAGGGCAAGCATGGACGCGAACACTCAAAGACTTCTCAACCAACATTTCGCAACGAGAGCACATCTTGGATGTATTGCGCGGATTGACCAGCACGACGCGACGACCGGCGCATTCTGCCTTGAACGTCGCGTATTGTACCAGTTGGTTCCACGCCGCATCCGAGATGCTCTTCGCCAGATGATGGTTCTGGAGCATGCCGTTCGTATTCAAGTCCTCAAACACAACAAGGCCGTGCTCGTCCACCAATCGCCGGGCCAGCTTGTGGGCGAAGTCGTTGCGGCGGTTAGCAATCCGCTCGTGGATGCGGGCAACCACCTGCCGGCGCTTCGCCCGTTCCGGCGTGCCCTTCGCGGCGGTGCTCAACTTCCGCTGCGCTTTCGCCAGAGCCTTCTCGTCGCGACGGAAGAAACGCGGATTGGCAATCTGCTCGCCGGTGGACAGGGTGGCGAAGCACTCAAGGCCAACGTCCACGCCAACGACCTTTGGGTTGTCAGGCGACGGCTCGCACTCGACCTCTACCGAGAAAGACGCGAACCATTTGCCGGTAGGCGTCCGGCGAATCGTGAGCGTCTTGATCGTGCCTTCGACCGGACGATGCAAGACGATCTTGACATCGCCGATCTTGGACAGATTGTGACGGCGCTTGTCGCTCTCCAGGCTGAAGCCGAACTGCGGGAAGGTGAAGCTGTCGTACCGACCCTGGCCACGAAAGCGAGGATAGCCGAGAGTCTCGCCCGCCTTCACACGACGGAAGAAGGCTTTGAAGGCGAGGTCCACCCGCACCTGGACGTTCTGCAACACCTGGGAGTGAACCTGCTTCAAAGATGGACGCGCCTTTTTCCACGCGGGCAACAGGCGTTGCGTGTCGTACAGGCCCACCGATTCCTGCCGCTCCTCCCAAGCGCGTTTGCGATACGCCAGCGTCTCGTTGTAGAGCCAACGGCATTCCTCAAGCACGCGCGCAAGCTGGCGTTCTTGGGGCTTGGTAGGATAGATTCGGTACTTGTACGTCTTACGCATTTCTGGCGCTCCCGTAGTCTGCTTACGTATAGCACACGGGTGCGACAGAGTGCAACGTGCTTGGGCCTTGTATTTCGCATTGCGCTCGATTCTGCCCTGCGGGGCTCCCCCACCGGGGATCCCCCTACCGGGCGTTCTCGCTTGGGGATCCCCCGCGGGGGGCTCCCGTCGCGTCGAGGTGGACGCTCGGGCAGCCCCCTCAGGGGCTCCCACGGCTGGAAGCCGTGGGCTTTCTCTCGCGAGGTTCTATAAACCAAGACCTGTGAACGACTCGGGCAGCCTCATGGCGATGGGCGAGACGTTCGGGCCCTGACCAGCCTTTGGCGCCAAGTCGCAGCCTCAAACCATGCGCAGGCACAGTAGCCTGAAAAGGAGTGACAGAATGCAAGAACTAACCGTTGCCTCACGGGTGAGTTTGTATGTGCTGTTGGTCTTGATGGGTCTGTTTGCCCTGCTGCTGTGGGGCTGGCAGATCATGATTCTCAAGGGCAAAGCCTTTAAGAATCCCGATGGATCGATGGATGACTGGCACGAACAAAAGACCCATTACGGCATTGCCTTCGCTGATGTCTTTGTGTCTTGTCCGGCCAACATCATCGGAATCGTGCTCGTGTTTCTCTATCCGCGCTGGGGATACTATCTGCTCGCTCTGGTCAGTTTTTGGTGGATTTGGGCGAACGTGATGACCACGGCGACCAGCCTGCGGTTTTATAACCCGAGACACAGCCTGATGACCTGGCTGATCGGATATCCCTTGGGCATACTTGTGGGCCTGGCGTACATCGTGTGGACAGTGCTTCACTTTGACGTCATCTACTTGCCGTGAACTCATCCATGAACTTCAAGGAGGAGTACCGCTATGAACGTGATCTGGGGTGCAATTCTTGTCCTTTTTACCCTGATGTTGGGTTGGCTGGCGCAGGTCATCAATGCCTTCTTGCCAGCACTGGCCGCCAGGTTGGGCTTGAACGAGCCTGAATCCGAAGTGGACGCAACGTTTTTCGTGGACACACGCGGTGAGGCCATCTGGGACGCCATGATTGTCTGGACGCTGCCGGCTGCGGGCATCCTGCTCCTGGTGAACAGCCCTTTATGGCCCTACTTCGGCTTAGTCGGCGGCGGTATGTATCTCTACTTTGCCGGCCGTGGGATTGTGGTTCGCCTGGTCATGCAACGCCGTGGCATTCGTATTGGACAGCCAGGAACCCTGAAACTGGCGTACGGGTTCTTGACCCTTTATGGTCTGATAGGTGTAGTCACGATTGCGATGGCAGCAGCCGCGTTGTCCGCGCGATAACAAGCTCCCGCTGATCAAATTGCAGGCACGGCGGACTTCGCCAACACAACGGAGGGATGCAGTGAAAACGCCACGATCGCGTATCACTCTGGCCCTGCTCACCGGCTTGCTAAGCCTGGCCGCCGTGCAGGCCCTGCTGGTGGCCATCGCCGGCCACCCCGCAGCCGTCCACGCCGGGG
>DOUV01000208.1 GCA_003520455.1 Chloroflexota bacterium
CGGGCGGCCTCACGAGGCGCCGCGCGGGCACAGGGCGATTGGCGCGCACATCCAGCAGCTTGATGGCCTTGCCCTCGTGGACCAACTCTGGCACAACGTCCGAGGACAGAATGCGAGGTTGCAGCCACGACGTGGACTCGCCGTCGGCCCGCACAGCCACAGCCACGGTGTAGTCCGACCCGAACTGCCACGGAATCGTCGTCGTGCGGACGATCTCGCCCGGCTGCCAGCGCTCGAGCGGGTACCAGAGCGTCTCGATCAAGGGGCGCAGGCTGGTATCTTCCAGCACGTGCCCGTCGCGGGGGTCGAGGAAGAGGGGCCAGAGGCGCAAGCGTGGCTCCGAGCCGGACGCCTCGGCCGGAGGGCGCAACGCCGTCCAGTAGATGGTCAGGCGCGGGCCGTCGACCGTCTGGGCAAAGTCGTACCCGAGCAGGCGCACAGTGTCGCTGAAGTCGGCCTGCATGGCGAACTCGGGCCGGGGCGGTGCCTTCAGCCGGGCGAAGGAGTAGAACTCGGGCGGGAGCCCGTCTGGGGGCTGGCCATTCGCGACCGTGCCGCGCTGCAACAGGAGCCAGCCATCCGTCCCCGCGGCAACGCCCCAACCCTGCGCCAGCAGCGTCTCCACCTGGGCGTGCAGATCGTTGGGATGCATAAAGAGGTCGAGCATGGTGACATCGAGCAAGACCAGGTCCGCCTCACGCACATCGGGGAACTGGTAGACGCGGCGACGCTCGCTGACGTGCGGATTGAGGCGCCACCCGGCCGAGACCGCGGCGTTGGGCGGGATTGCGGCGATTACCGCCTCGCCGACGCGGTGATGCTCCGTGACGGCCGGCCAGGTGAAACCCGCAGCCAGCGGGGTCGCGCCGCTCCGCACCTGAGCAACCAGACTCGCCAGGAGGACGAACAGGGTGAGAAGGTTGAACGTTGGAAGGTTGAAGCTTCGGGCGGACGCCTCATCAACATCGTTCAAGGACGGAGAGGGGAGAGTTGCTCTCAGCGCTGGTGAAGGGGCGTCGTGGGCAGGTGCACCTTCCAGAAAGGAACCCGGTTGCTCGCGACGTTCGGGAATGCCCCCCCGTCGCGTTCCGAGAGAGGGAACCAGGGGGCGAGCTCCCTCCAGCCCTCTCGCCAGCCGGCTCACTCCCACGGCGGCAGCGGCGATGGCGAAGGGAATAATTGGAGCCGGGTAGTGATAGCCTACCAGGGTGTGCATGGGGGCATAGTCGCTGAGCAGGTTGATAGCCAGAGAAGGCGCGGCAAGCAGGAGGACCTCCGGTGCCAGGAGGGGCAGCCCCGCAAGTGGCAGCAACAGGCCAGCCAGGTAGCGAAAACGGTCGGGCTCGACCAGAAGGGCCACTGGCGTCCAGGGCCGCCTCACCAGGGTGACCAGCACGTCACCCAGGCCCTTACCCAGCGCGCCGTAGCGCCCAATGTGCTCGGGCTGCCCGGTCGGGTTGAAGTGCGGCAGGATGACGCCGATCGCCAGCGTGGACCAGCCGGCGCCCACGAGCAGCGGAAGCCAGCCAAAGCGCCGGCGCTGGATCAGGAGCGCGTAGAGTCCCATCAGGGCCACAATCAGGCCAATCTCCTCCTTCGTGCCCAGCGCCAGCAGCGCGGCGGCCAGGAACGGGCCATCGCGCTGTTCGTCGAGCCAGTTGAGCGCCAGGAGCAAGAAGGTCGGCGCGAGGGTGACTGCGTGAAAGTCAAAGAGGTTCGCGCCCTCGAGGGCTGGAGAGAGCAGGTAGACCGCTGCCAGGACCACAGACGGCCAGGCGCCAACCCGCCGGCGGGAGAACCAGAAGAGCGGCAGCGCCCCCAGCGCCACCACCATCGATTGGAGCCAGAGCAGCAAGCGCGGATCGCTCCACAGCCAGTAGAGCGGTGCAATCAGAAGCAGGATCGGCTCGACGTGGTGCGCCAGACGAGTCGTTACGCCAGCAATATTGGTCAGCGCGAACGGATGGCCGTGGGCTGTGTTCCAGAGCGCCTGATCGTAGTTGCCCAGGTCGAAGGCGCTCGTCAGGAAGGCCTCGTGCCGCCGGACAGTCAGCATCCCAAAGAAGAGTGCGTAGGCCAGCACCAGGCTCCAGGTGGCGAGCAGGGGGAGGTCGGACCAGCGCCGGCAGGCGAAGGTGGCCAGGTGCCTTCCACGCAGGTCTGTGTTAGCGCCGTGAGGGGCCAGAGCGCGCGCCCGCTGCGGGGTTGGCCGCCGCCAGGTGAAGCTCACGAGGCGGCCTCCACCCGGAGCGTTGCCAGCACGAAGGCGTCGGTGCCATCCGGAAGCGAGAGCCGCGCGCCGGTGCTCACATCGTAGAGACCGACAAGCAACCGGTACTCGCCGGCGGGGAGGCCGCTGGGCAGGGTGAGAGTGATGGTGTCGGGCACCCGGTCGCCGGGCCGCCAGCGGCCGGTCGGGAAGAAGCCCCCGGTCGGCTGGCGATCGGCCTGCACCAGTGGCGTGCCGTCGGTGCCGACGAGGTGGACGAAGACTGTCAGATCCTGCCCGGCGGGTCGGAGGCTCTGCCAGAGCACCGGAATCTCCAGGGCTGTGCCAGGGGTGGTG
>DOUV01000404.1:0-167 GCA_003520455.1 Chloroflexota bacterium
GGCAGCTCTTCGAGGCCGTGGAAGCCATCGGGGCCTTCTTCGAGTAGTACGACGCGCCTCACGGGGGAGTTGAGCCGCGCGGGGGTCTGGCGAGAGATGCCGCAATCACCAGGGCATTGTCGGCCCGGAGCACCTCAATTGCCGCCACAGAGTGGTGTCGGCTCCAA
>DOUV01000404.1:278-6877 GCA_003520455.1 Chloroflexota bacterium
GTTACTGCAGGCTCGGCTTCACTTGTGCTCTTTGGGGACGTGGTGCAGGAATCCCATAGAGCATGCCTGCCGCACTGATGTCCTCATCAATGTCCGGCCAGTGAACTCCCTCTCCGTCTCCAATGATTTCATACCTGGCCCTTTGCTCGGGAGTTGCTTCGGCCAGGCGCCATGACCAGACTAAGGGCACGCTGATTGTGCGCCCATCGGTGAGGTGGGCAGTCATCGTGTCATCTGTGACTTCGATTTCCGTAATCAGGATCTCTGCTGTCACCACAGTGTTCATACCAGGCCTCGATTATCTTCTACTGCTGACAGACGTCGCCAGCGAGACCAAACGTATGGGCTGAGCTGCTTCCATCCGAACGCAGATAAAGGGGTTCCAAGGGCCGTCGCGATGGGCTTCAACCTGTGTGCCGGATGGCGACGTTCAGCCGCGCGGGGGCGATGCGGCCGCAACGCCCGGCTTCGCGCACACCGTTGGTGGGCGCCTCAATGAGGCAGGATGGCCCGCGCCTGGCGTATGGCCGCGCCGGAATCCTGGCTCAGCAATTGCTCGAGTATAGCCCGTGGTTTCAGACCGGCGCGCAATCCTCGTAACGCTTCATTACCATAGACTGGATTAACAAAGGATTGCGATGCGACGACACCCACGCCTGCCTCAATCCAGGGCACATGTCGCCCTGCTGCGAAGGAGCGTGATTGAATCGCTATACCCAATTCCCCGGTGCTCCGATCGCGAGCAATGATTGAGTAAGTCATACGTCACCTCACGATGTTTCGATGACTGCCTTACACCCTAATGCGCCCGTTCCGCCGCCCAACGGTCCGGTTCAGCGGCGGGCCGCGCAGCGGTCCATCCGCTGCAACCGGTTGTTAGGCGCGGAGCGGTGCGCATGTTACTTTCCGGCGCCGAGTTCCAATCGCATGACGTGCCGACGTGAGCCCAGCTGTCCCACCTCATGAAATCCTTCCCGTTTAAAGAACGGCACGAATCCTCCGAACCGGTAGCTGGGGGAGTCCGGATCGACGGGGTACGCCTCCAGTGCCATCGCTCCCGCTTTGCGCGCTTCGGCAAGGGCCGCCTGCAGCAGCATCCGCATGACACCACTGCATCGGAACTCGCGGTGGACGTAGAAGCAGGTCACGGACCACACTGGATCGGATTGCTCTCCAACCACGGCCAAGCCACGAAAGCTCTCTCGAGGCCCTAACGAACACCAAGCGACCGGAGCCCCGTCAGAATATCCCAGGAGTCCCAGGCGTACACCAGTGTGGACCAACTCGCGCATGGCACGCTTGCGCTCCGGACCATTGGCTTTGGGGACCCTTCCGTCAAGGGCGGCGCGGAAGAGCATGCACCAACAGCCCCGCAACGTCCCGCGGCTTTCGAAAAGCCGTTCCAAGTCCGGCCAGCGATTCGGAGTCACCTGATGGATCTTGATCATGTCACGTGCCATTCCTCCAAGGCGCGCCTAACGCCTTGCCAATAAGCTGCGGGCGCCGCAGGCGCCCGTCAGCTTCATCGGCTTGTTAGGCCGCATCGTTCAGGGAGGACTTCATGTTCCAAGGAACCGTACAACGATTTGCAGGAGCGGAACGGGATCATGACCGTATTTGGAGCGAGCAACCGCCTGGGCCAGGCCCGGTGGCGTTAGCTGTCTACTCTGCGGAGGATGAGGTCGAAGTCGGTCGTGTAGTTGATGCCATCTTCGGCGATCTCCCAGCGTCCGGTGATCGTTTTCCCGTCGTCGCTGAACGTCGCTGTGAAGCGCTGGGAGAACGGCTCGCCATCCCGCCAGAGCTTCCACTTGCCGTTGCCGATACTCATCTCGTAGATACGACAGACGCCGCGCTCGTCGGAGTACAGCTGGAAGTACGTCCCGTTGGCCGCATCGCATCCCATGATAGAGACGTTGTCGGGCGCGTCGGGATGCTCGGCCGTCCCACGTTGGATCAGGTGAGCCCCCGAGTCGTGCCACTCGAAAGTGACCCTTCCGCCGCCCGGCCACGGCTCTCCGCTGGGCCATTTGGCCTCCAAGGTCCACTCACCGACCAGAGGCTCGAGCTGGCGTAGCGCTTGCTCCGCAGTTGGTTGGTCCATCGATCCGCTCCTTCCTCTTGTGATCGCTCGCAGTCGCGCCGCACTCGCAGGGCCTAAGTCCTCACGGAGCATGCAGCCTAACGATTACGCTCAGCGGCGCGCCTGGCCGGCGCGATTCTTGCGTACGCAAGAATCGTGACAGTTAGGCGCGTCCGTCTGCAGCGCATTGTCAGGCGCGAGCGGCCTGGTTAGCCGCCCGGAGTAACTGCTTCGGATCGTACAGTACCTTGACGCCGTCAGTCAGGACCCTCTTCGTTCCCGCGTCAAGCGGTATACTCGCCCAGTTCGGCGCGGCGATGCCGAACTCAACCTCAAGCCCGTTGCAATAGAAAATACGGCGAGACTTCGAGGCACCGTAATCCTCGATCGACGAAGACTGGACGTCACCAAAGCGCGCCGGCCAACTTCCATCGAGCAAATCCGCAGGAGACTCGGAGAGGATGACGAGATCGATATCCGAATCCGGTCTCGCCACGCCTCGAGCGTACGAGCCGACGAGCGCTCTGCCAACAACGTCGCAACGGTCCTCGGCCCATGCGATCACCGCTTCCAGGAAGGCTGTGATGTTCACTGGACTTTCACTCCTCCCGCCCAACGCCTATCGGCCGTTCGGAGACCCAAGCCGTCGCTACGTCTGTTATCAATCGTAAGAAACATCCCCGTCGCCTGCCTCCAACGTAGAGCTCGGTATCCGATCTCACTTCGGTCTCCCCACGGCTACTGCTCGAGCGCCTAGTGTTTGGCGCCTAAGTGATGCCGGCAGCCATGGCAGGGGCGCGCGGGAGCCACTTGTGGCCGCCGACGCTGCCAGGAAGTCGGAGGCGCTCGTGATCGGTACAGAAGTTGGTGACGGCGCCAACCAGATACATGCCCGTCTCCAAGGTCGCAGAGTGACGAGCCAGAGCACGCGTCCGGCGGGCCAGGGGCGCCAGCCGTGCGCGGAAGGTGGCGTTGAGGCGCTCGATGGAGGCGGTATTGAGCACGCCCGGGCCTTGGGTCTAGCGAATCAGGGGTGCCACCACCGCATCGGCTCCCTGGACGATCCGGCGCGAGACCCCGACGACCTGTCGCCCCGCATCCTGCTTGATGACTGGCCCAATACAGAGGTCGTCCCAGGGGCGCAGGCGCGGCCGGCCGCGTCTGCCAGTCGGGATCGGCTCGCGAAAGACGGCCTGGATCGCACTCACGTAGCTGCTCAGGCCATCAACCGCGATCAGCAACGGCCGACAGAGCGCACAGGCCCGAATGATGGCGACCACGCGGGTGATCAAGGCCCCGTCGCGCGCCGCACTGATCGCCCCGCCCAACCACAAGCGCGTCGAGACCTGGATCGCCAGGGCCATCCACACCCGTCGGCCTTGTTGTTTGACCCAGAGTTCGTCGGCTTGGACCTGTCCCAGGTCACGCGCCTGCACCACCAAGTGCTTGTGCCCCCGCTGACACTGCGCCCCGGCACGACCAGGCCACGCCCGCGCCGTCCGTTCATCCAACCCCAAGGCTATCACGATCGCTTGAATCGGACAGCCATCGGCCAACAACGTCACCACCACCGTCACCAGGGCCGCATCCGTCCGCAGCCGATAGAACGCCGTCCCGTTGCGCTCGCTGAACGTCCGCCCGCATTCCGTGCAGCGATATCGCCGCTCCTTCTGGCTGTGGATGGTAATGTTCCCGGCGTCCCGTCGCCCTCTTGCCGTGTACGTCCTGCGGCAGAAACGGCAGCGGCGGCGCATGACGTACCACGATCCAGGCCGTCATCTCGTCCGGCAGGCCGCGCACGTAGTCGCGGTGAAACCGTATGTACGCCTTCGCGTCTTCGAACTTCTTGATGATCAGTCCCGAGTAAACCTCGGGGCCGATGGCCACACACCTGAACCGGAAGGAGGTGACGATGCCGAAGTTGCCGCCGCCGCCTCGGATGCCCCCTGACCTGGGAGAAATACTCGCGATCCCGAAGGGGCTCAAAAATGCCGGTGAACTCAACCAGTTTGGTTACATCGATCACGCCTTCCGTACCATCTTCGAAGCGCAGCTGAACCTGAAACTCGCCGACTGCCTGCACCGCGACAATATCCTTCAACATCGCTGCTACTCCAATGGGGCTATGGGATTGAGGGGTGCCTGGTCGCGCGCCAGCTTCCAGTTCTGCCTCAATTCATCCTGATGGGCTGCGGCCCACTCAACAACCATGCCAGCGACCCTGGGGGACAGTTGCCCCCGAAGAAGGCCGAGCGTTTCAATGGCTACCAGCGCTCTCTGGTCCCCATATCAGGCGTGGAAATGTGGCGCCTAATGATCGTTGTAGTACATCGTGATCACAATCCCGAAGAAGCGACTGAGCTCTGGCATGGAAGCCTATCCGCCTCGTTTGCTGTTCAACCCGGTCAACCCGATCATAACCCAGTTTACACTACCGGCATCCGTGGGAGCAGCATCGGCCGCCCAACGCCCGAGCTTAGCGGCGCTCCTGTGATCTCCCATTCACTTTTGCTGAACCCACGCCTCGCTTCAATCGGCCTTAAGGCCCTGCTTTCGGCGTCCGCTGCAGGCGAGATGTTGGGCGGCGGCCCTGTATGAGCACCCTTCATCGACCACCTGCTGCAATTGCGAGGGCCTCATCTTCAGCGGCGTAGTCGAACTTTGATTGGTCAAAATCCTTTGGCGGATTGGCACGTTCCCACGCCACAGCACGTCGCATGGCTTCATCTGGCGGCGTCGGCTCCGTGTATCCCAACTCCGTACGGATACGCGATGAGTCCAGTGACCAATGTTGAGAAGTATCGTAATCGGACTTCAAGTGCAGCGGCATGTGCTCTTCGGGTAATGTCACAATCTCGCCGCTCCAACCTGCCGCTCGAGCGATGCGACGTACCCATGCCGCTTCCGCCAGGTTCTCGGGGTCGGCTACATGGTAGATGCGCCCTGCCGCTCGGTCGTTGGCAACACAGAGCGCGATCGCCTTGCCCATGTCCTCGACATAACCGCGCAACCCTCGCCACATTGCCTGGCCTCTGGAAAGCAGAATAGCCCGGCGCTTGTCATCCATCCGTTTGAGGTACTCAAACAGACGATGCTGGTAATCACCTGGGCCATAGACCATTGGCAAGCGTAGCACAGTAGCGGGTAGGTCCGGCTCACTCATCACGGCGCGTTCCATAAGAATCTTCTCGTACTTGAAAAGAAAATCATCAGGCCCTCGCGCCTGATCCCGATAAGGAAAAAGGCGGTCGCGCAGTGGGGAATCTTCGGTGAGCGGGGTTGGGTCGGGTGGGCCTGGGTCTACACGGCGGAAGCGATCGTAGGCGCGGTAGACATCGCCGCTACTGATGGCGACCACACGGCGGGCGATCCCTTTGAACAGGACAACCAATGTTTTACCTTCCTGCTCGGTGCAAGGAAGCATATCGAGGACAATATCGGGCGCGAAGTTTCGGAAATCATGGATAATCAGGCGGCCGTTCGCGGTCGCCGTGGAGATGGAGTACGCTTGGCGACAATGAGGCTTCCGTTTGGCCGCGATGAAAGAGTGCAACTTCGTGCCCAGTTTGGACAAGCCAGCGGACAGCATGTGGCCCTATGAAGTTGGTTCCGCCGAGGACAAGGACACGCATCCTGCTTTCCGGCCTTCGCTATGATGTGGCGTCGCTGCCGAGGCCTAACGACCTCGAGCTCAGCGGTCCGGGCTTCAACCTCGCCCGATCATGGCGCCTTGCGCCGTTCGAGGACGCTCTACGGGTCCGCTGCCCCCGAAGGCGATCCCTCCCGAAGGACATCGGCCGTAGGTCCCCGTCAGGGGGAACGATGTCCCGAAAGAGATCGGGATGGTATGCGGGACAGCGAGGTTTTGGGCAGTGATTCTTGTCATGGGCACAATGCCGCGAGGTCCTCTATTCCTTCTTCCCTTTCGCTTTTCCTCGTCCCAAGTTCTCTCTTACCCTGAATTTGACGATCTGGCTGATCAGGGTGTTCGGAATCGGTCTGTCAAATGGAAACTTCACCGAACCCTTTGCAGAATCTCCTGGATATCTCGCGGGAAGCCCGCGATGTACTCATCAACATTCTTGGGTGCGGTCGGATTGGTTTTCACGTCTCCTCCCACGACATAGGTACGAGCCTTCTGAACCGCCCAACGCCTCGGGCGTAACCTGCAGGCGCCGAAGGCGACCGTCAGGTTCACGGCCACGTGAGGCGGCAATTTTGATCAGGTCGTGCCTCGGACGCCCCAAGCACGCGCAATCAAGGGAAGCGTTCCGTCTGCTGCAGGCGGGAGGCGGCTTGCCAGTGCTGTGCGCAACCTCGCGCGCTCCTCATCGTTGAGCGCAACGACGTAGCCGGGCGCCGGGCCCTGGCCGCCCTCGAAGGGCGCCCAGTAGTCGTCGAAGTTCTGGAATCGCGTCGGAATTTCTAATGAGCGTACTTCAACACTTTTGAGTCCAACATTCTCGAACAGTCGCCTGAGCGGGTCCGGCCGGCAAAGCGAGAATCGCGCCCCCTC
>DOUV01000853.1 GCA_003520455.1 Chloroflexota bacterium
GGGCGACGAGGCGCAGCGATGCGCCCGCCGCCGCGAGCATCCCCGCGGAGATGTCCACCTTCTCGGTGAGGATCGCCGTGGCGCCCTCCGGCCTCTCCGCCAGCGTCCAACCGGCCGGCAAATGGGTGCGGATGGCCTCGATCTGCTCGGCTCGGATGTGGGGGTCGGCGAGGTAGATGGCGACGCTCATTTCAGCCTCAACTCCTCCAGCGCACGCGCGGCGCCGTCGAGATTGGAGAGGTTCATGCCAGCATAATTGGGCGAGAAGATGACACCCTCCCCACCGGCGCGGTAGGTGGCGAGCACACTGCGATAGACGATGTCGGGGGTGCAAACCGCCTGATCCGCACGGGTTCGAGGCGCATCGACCCCGATGCCCATAATCACGGGGACCTTGCCGTCGACCGCGCGCACCGTGTCGCGGCACTGCCCGTACACATAGGTGTCGGGGTCCATCCCCTTCTGGACCACTTCGTTCCAGGGTGCTTCGTGGAGGCCAAGAACCTTGTACATGATCGGCGTCATCTCCTGGGGGGTGAAGTCCCGCAGGATCGTTTTATGGAAATCCGTCATCTCCTTGACATAAATCAGACCCGACTGGTGCTGGTAGACGATGGGCTTCACCCAGTCGGCGTAGCGTGTCTGCTCCTCCCAAGGCCACTGGGCTTTGCGGAAGAGGTTGAAGTGGTTGCGGTTCCAGACATTCAAGCCGAACGAGAGGGACGGATTGGACCACTTGACGATGCCGTAGAGCTCCCGATCCAGGTCTTTGTTGCGCTCCACCCAGAAGCGCTCCCAAATCAGGATCTCGGGATTACGGAAGAGGACCCGCAGGAACTCAATCAAGGCGCCATCGACGAACTCTTCGCCCGCGCGAACCTTCTGGAAATAGTCCCAGACGTCGAGGAAGGCGAGACGAACGCGTTCCACGTCAATGCCCCGCTCAATGGCCTCGCGACGGCACGCCGGGCAGAAACAGGCAGGGGCTGTGCCGGAAATCATTTTGTCGAGCGGACTACGGCGCTCGTTACACCACATAATTCCGTCGATGTCATAGTTGCGGCTATGATCTTCCATGATGGAATGCCACCACCGCCGGTAATCCGGGTTGTTGGTACAGGGCTCCGAGCCATAGCGGCCGTAGACATCCACTTCCAAGCATTGCGGCAGGTTCGGGATCATCACGGTATTGGCTGACCCGTGGCCCGCATACTTAAACAGCGGCTCCATCATCTCGGGGATGATCTTCATGGCCCGTTGGCGCGCTGCCGGGATGACCATTTCTAAGATGTCTTTGCCTTCCATCTCCGGGTCGGTCGCCCGAAAATTCCGGATGAAGGTGTTGCCGTAATAGTCGGGGCGGTGTTTCAGGTAGGAACCGCCCTTCATGGAGTAGGGTTCGGGCACCCCATGATCCGGCCAACCCTCCAACTCCGCCGAGATGCGCCGGCCGACTTTGAGTCCGAGCCAGGAGATCGTGCCGATCAGCAGCACGTTCACGCCGACGCGCTCTTGGAGGGTATCGAGAACCTGATCGACCCCCTCGTCGATGAAGCTGATGGGGCTGATCTGAATCCCTACAAATTTCTGCTGCCCGTTGTTTCCTGGCATATGTTCTGTCCCTTCGCGATGGGCTTCTCGACACGAGAGGCCCGGGAGTGTGTTTCCCATGACCGGGTCGGTATGGTGCCGAGCGAGTCGTGATCGGCCACCGATGATTTGGGTTGGCTGCTCCTCGTGGACCCCGCTACACTCTCGAGCGGCGCGCGACCCGGGGCGGGCGGATGAGGGCGGGCACCGCGATGGCGACGACCAGGGCGCTCGCAAGGCAGACCAGTCCGGCAAGGACGAACACCGTCGTCGTGCCGAAGCTCTGCGCCACAGCGCCCATCATCAGACTCCCCAGCGGTTGGCTGCCCGAGGCCAGGAAGTAGATTCCCAACACCCGGCCGCGCAGAGGAGGGGGTGTCGTCATCTGAATCAGTGTCTGGTTCATCGTGAAGTACAGCGCGCTGCTGGCACCCAGAAGAATGAGCGCCGCCACCGCACTCCAGAAGTCGGATGCGAGGCCAAGAAAAATCAGCATCACGCCGTACACGGCGCAACAAACCAGCATCACCGGTCCCTTGCGCTCGACAGTGCGAGTCAGTCCGAGCAGAATGGAGGCGACGAAAGCGCCCCATCCGACTGCGGCGAGCAGTTGTCCAAACTGGGCGGCATCCGCGTGAAGCCGCTCGCGCGCAAAATAGGGCATCAGGTCGCTGAAGGACATCCCCACAAGGAAAAAGGTGGCAGCGAGACCGATCACGGCGGCCACCTCGGGCGTCGCGCGGACGTAGGTCCAGCCCAGCCGCATGCTTCGCCAGACACTGGTCTCGTCAGGTGTTCCGCTGTGTCGTGGCAGCGCCTCGATGCGCCCGAAGCACAGGAATCCCCACAGGTAGGCCACTGCCTGGACGGCAAAAGCGGCGGCAAAGTGGACGTGTTGGATGAGCAAGCCGGCGATCGATGGGCCGGCGATGCGCGAGCCGTGATTGCCGATTGCATTGAGAGCGACGGCGTTGACCAGGTCCTCCTCACGGCTCAGATCGGATAGCAAGGTTTGCTGCAACGGAAACTGGACCGCACTGATTGTTCCCATCAAGAAGGCAAAGAGCAATAGAACAGCGACACCGGCCCGGCCTGTGATCACGGCAAAAGCCATCGTCGCCGCAACCAAGAAGCCCACTACCTGGTTGATCAAGAGAATCTGCCGGCGATTGAAGCGATCAACCAGAACCCCTGAGCCAACCGCGAAGAGAATCGCCGGCAGCCCGCGCGTGAAAGCGACCAACCCCAGGTAGAATGGTTGTCCCGTGACGGATAGGGTCAGCCAGCCCAGCGCCGCGCTCTGGATCCAATTTGAGAGCTGTGGGGCCAGATTCCCGAGCCAGAGAAAGCGAAAACTACGACGGCGGAGCGCTGGAAACATCGTTGCAGTTCGGCGACGCAAGGGCGCGGCGCGCCGGATGCGATCAGCCCGCCATCGGCGCGTCAAGCGCTACTCAATCCGCATCCGTGGATCAAGGGCTGCGCGGAGGCCATCGCCCAACAGATTCGCCGCGATCACAACACTCAAAATGGCCAGGCCGGGGAACGTCGAGATCCACCAGGCCTTGCCCAGCAACTCGCGGCCCTCTGCCGACATGAGCCCCCACTCGGGAGTAGGCGGTTGGGCGCCAAGGCCGAGGAAACTCAAGCCGGATCCGGCCAGGATCGCGGCTCCGACCTGAAGCGTCGACAGGATGATCAACGGCGCGCTCGCGTTGGGCAGGACATGGCGGAAGATGATGCGCATGGACGAGCAGCCGATGACGTGCGACGCCTCGATGTAAGGGAACTCCTTGATCGCCAGGACACTGCCCCGGACCAGCCGGGCGTATTGCGGGATCGTCGCGATGCCGACTGCCAGCATCACATTCTGAATACTTGGACCCAGCGAGGCGATCACCACCAGGGCCAACAGGATGCCCGGAAACGCGAGCAAGGCATCCATTATCCGCATGATGAGCGTGTCCACATGGCCGCCGTAGTAGCCCGCCAATAATCCCAACAGTGTACCGCTGATCGAGCCGATGATTACGCTGATGATCCCGAGCATGAGTGAGATGCGCGACCCAAAGAGAACGCGGCTCAGTACATCGCGCCCGAGCTTATCCGTGCCGAACCAATGCACCAGCGAAGGCGGTTGGCGCGCGGCGCTCTGGGTGAGCAGCGGATCGTAGGGGACAATCTCTGCAGCGAATACCGCGACCAAAATCCACCCAAGCAGGACCAGCAGTCCCAGGATCGCCCCCTTGTTCTTGACGAACCTCCGGACGGTGTGCTCAATCCGGCGCGGGACGAACCTCCGCAGAGAGACGCTCCAACTGGCGCTGGGCTGCAGGAGGTCCGGGGGCGGGATCGCCGGGTGCTCAACATCCTTCTCCATCGAGAGTACCCTTACATTTCTGTGAATCATCGCGTTTTATCGATAGTGAATCCGCGGATCCAGCCAGGCGTAGGAAACATCGACCAAAAGGTTCACAGAGAGGTAGATGACCGCCAGAAAAAGAACAGCGCCCTGTACCAGGGGATAATCTTTCCACAAAATGGCGCTCACGATCAGCCGCCCCAGGCCTGGCCGACTGAAGACTGTCTCGGTGACCACGGCGCCTGCCAACATGCCGCCGAACTGGAGCCCCAACATGGTGACAACTGGAATTAGCGCATTTTTGAAAGCATGACGGATGATGAGCGCCCGTTCAGTCAAGCCCTTGGCCCGGGCCGTGCGGATATAGTCCTCATTCAACACTTCGATCAGACTGGAGCGGGTCAGGCGACTGATAACACCGGCCGAGACGAAACCCAGGGTGAAAGCAGGCAATATCAGCGCTTTGAGGCCGCTTCCACCCGCCGGCGGAAACCAGCGCAGCCGAAATGAGAAGAAGAGGATCAAGAGCAAGCCTAACCAGTAGACGGGCATGGAGACACCAAGATAGGAGAGCACCATGCTGAAGGTATCAATCCAGCTGTTCTGCTTGAGCGCGGCCAGGGTGCCGAGCGAGAGCCCGATGCCTACGGCGAAGCAGAGGCCGAGCAGGCTGAGATACATCGTCGAGGCAAACCGGGCGAGTAACAGATCGGTCACGGGGGAACGAAAGCGAATCGAATTGCCCAGATCGCCCTGGAGCGCCCCGCCGAGGAAGCGCATATATTGGATGGGCAGGGGATCATTGAGCCCCATCTGTTGGCGCAACTCGTTGATGCGCTGGGGGGTGACGGCACCGCCCTCGGCGCCGGCCAGCATTAATTGGGCCGGGTCGCCGGGGAGCGCATGCATGATCCCAAAGACGATCAGCGAGATCAGCAGCAGGACGGGAATCAGTTGCAGCAGACGATGGCCAATATAGGATAACATCGCACGGTTCTTAGCGGTGGCCAGCGCCGGCGGGGGGAGGCGAGCATGGGCGTCCCCCGCCGGCTGACTGTCTAACTGTTCGATTACAGAACCTCGCGAGAGAAAGCCCAGGGCTTCCAGCCCTGGGAGCCCCTGCCCTGA
>DOUV01000032.1 GCA_003520455.1 Chloroflexota bacterium
CCCTTCGGCCCCGCCGTCGAGGCGCTCAGTGGGCCAGCCACCATTTTCCGCCCCGAGCCGGCCGTCGTCACCGCCACAGTACGGGACGACCGAGGTGCCGGCAGCCACAGCGTGGTCAGCGCCACGCTGGCCCTGACGGACGGCATGCTGATTGCGCCGTTCCGCCCGCTCGATGGCGCGTGGAGTGATTCGACCGAGGCGGTGAGCGCCACCCTGACTCTTACGACAGCCATTCCGGGGCTGCACCTGCTCGTTGCCCAGGCGGTGGATGGTGATGGCAGCGTGGGCGTGCCGAGTGCCTTGTTGCTCACAGTCTACGATGGTCGGCTGCGCCTGACGGTCCGGGACACCTTCGGCCGAGCGCCAATCGCCGGGGCGACGGTGCGACTGATCAGTGGTGAAAACGTCCAGGAAGCCACGACCGACGCCGCGGGAGCTGCGACCCTCGACACGCTGAGCGGTCCCGCCGCCATCCAGGTTCTCGCCGCGGACTATCAACCTCTGACGACCACCGTCACCCTGCTGCCCGATCGCGTCAGTGAACAGACCCTCGAGTTGCGACGCATTCTCAGCCAGATCTTTTTCCCGGTGGCCCGGCGCGGAGAGTAGTGCTCGTCTCAAGCGGCGTCCAGTTCTTAAGGGAAGTCAGGGAAACTCTGGTCCCTTGTCGCAGCCATCTGCTATGAGCCCCTCCGCTGCTCCTGGGCCAGATACGTCCACATGATTTCAGATTGAGAAAGTGACGCAAACATCAATGGTGCTTGACGTGTGCTTAAAGAGTGGGGATTCGCTCTGAGGAGACCGGGCTGGTGAGGGCTGGGAGCGTGATACGAAACGTGGTGCCGACGCCCGGACGGCTCTCGACGCCGATCCGGCCGCCGTGGCGCTCGACAATGCTTTTCGCGATGGCAAGCCCCAGGCCACTCCCATCCGCCTGTTGATCGCCGTTGGCCGCCCGTCGGCCGACCCGGTAGAACCGGTCGAAGATGTAGGGCAGATCCGCCGCCGGGATGCCGATACCGGTATCGCTGATGGTGAGCATCAGGTTGGGGCCGACTCGCTCCGCCTGGATCGCCACCTCGCCGCCGCCGGGGGTGAACTTGATGGCGTTCTGGACAAGGTTTCCCACCGCCTGATGGAGGCGGTCGCTGTCCGCCTCGATGGGCGGCAGTTGGCTGGCCGTGCGCAGCACCAGCCTGAGACCCTTCCCCGTCGCCAGCGGCTGCAACTCCTGGCGCACCGCCGTCAGCAACTCGCCCACCTCGAGCGGTTGTGGGTTGAAGCCGACCCCCGACTCGATCCGTCCAAGATCCAGCAGGTCGCTGATCAGGCGCGTCATCCGGGCGACCGCAAGCTCAATCTGCTCCAAGGCACTCTGGCCCGATTCGCTGAGCGGCTCGCTGTGCAGCAGGAACGTATAGCCGGTGATTGTCGTCAACGGTGCTCGCAGGTCGTGCGAGACCGTGCTCACGAACTCGCCCTTGAGGCGGTCGAGTTCCTTCAGGTGGGTGATATCGTGGAGCGTGACCACCCATCCCCGCGGCTCGCTGCCGGCCGCATCGTCCAGGGGGGCTACGGCCATGGCGAAGGTCCGCCCGTCCTCGAGGGTCACTTCGCTCGTCACCGGTTCGATCACCGCCCGCGTACTGGCGATCGCGGCTCGCAGTGTGCGTGAGAGGCCCGACTCCGCGAGGGGCCGGTCGAGCGCTTCCTCGGCCTGAACCCCCAGAGCGCGCTCGGCGGCTTCGTTGAGCAGGCGAATTCGGCGGCGCGCGTCGAGCGCGATGATTGGCTCGGCGCTGCCGGCGAGAATCGCATTCAACCGTGCCCGCTCCTCAACCATCGCCTGGTAGAGGCGCGCATTCTGGATCGCGAGCCCCGCCTGCCCCGCCATGATCTCGATCATCTCGATCATGCTCCGGTGGGGAACGTGCCCACTGGCCGGGGCACCGAGGCTGAGATAACCGATCAGGCGCCCGCGGGCCTCGATGGGGACGATCAGGCGATCCTGCGGCCCCCAGCGATCGCCGGGCCGCAACACGCTGTTGCTGTCGGCGGCCCGCAAGAGATAGCTCCGGCTGATGCGATTATCTGGGCGGAGCAGCCGGCGATCGATCGAGGTCGTCATCGGCGGCGGCTTGTGGAGCCCTCGACCGCTCCACGCGGCCGTGCGAAGCTGGCCCTCATCCGCCAGTAACGAGAGAATCACCTTCTCGATGTCCAGCGCGTCGCGAATGCCGTCCGCCACCCGCTGCAAGAGATTGTCGAGGGCCAGGTCCAGCCGCAACTCGTTGTTGAGGGCGAGGATGCGGGCCAATTGGGCGTTGCGCTGCTGCAGCACCACAGTCAGGCTGTTGCGCGCCTGCCGCAGGTGTGCCACGAAGAGTGCCTGGCCGGCCTCATTGGCGAACAGGTGCACACTCTGGACCTCGGCCGGCCGGAGGGTGGGCCGGCTCAAGCCCAACAACATCACACCGACAACTGTGCCCTCTGGACGGAGCGGCACGAGCGCGTAGAGTTCCGACTGGCTGGCGCGCTGTGCCTGGCGGGCCTCTTCCGGTTTCACGCCCAGGCCGAGAAGCGCCAGAACCTCGTGCCACTCGCGCAGAATTCCCAGCGGCTCACCCCCGACGAGCGCTTCCACCCGGCGGCGCAACTCGGCCGGCGGCGGCAGTGGCAGCGACTCGGGCGGAGCACCGAACAGGCGGGTAAGGTGCCCTCGGTCGGCGTCGGCCGCCAGGAAGAGCCGAACTGGACCCTCAGGCGTTTCGGACGCGACGAGGGCGGCCAGGGGGGCTTCGAGAGTCTGCTGTGCCCCCTCGAGGACCGTACTGATGACCTCCGCGAGAGAACGATCAGTGGCGCGGCCCCAACTGATGCGGCGAAGCGCCGACAGTTCCTTGATGCTGTGGACCAACCCGGCCCGTTCCACCCGCCGGACAAGCACAGCGGTGAAACCGCTGATCGTGGCGGAGGTCACCAGGTAGACGCCCCAGAGCAGCACTCGGGCAACGATGCTGGCCTGCAGCATCGCCGGGGTTGGGGCCGGGCCGGGGACAACCGGCCAGGGCTGCCACCAACCCGCCACCTCACCCACACTCAACCCCACCACCAACAGCACGTCGAGGATCGCCACGAGCACAGCGAACGAACCGCTGGCAAAGAGGGCCGTGGCAAAGACCTGCAGCAGCAAGAGGGGCAAGAGCGGGCTGTTGCCGCCACCGAGGTAGAAGAGGAGACCGGCGAGCAGTAGACTGTCGAGCAACGAGATGCTAAGCCAGACCCTTGAGGGGGAGCGCGGTGCCAGCGCGGTGGCTGCGAGATGGCTGGCCAGAACCACTGCCAGCGTCACGTGCATGGCCGAGATACCCGGGAAGATGCCGCCGAGTTCGTGGCCGAGGGTGACCAGCGCCCAGGTGGCCCCTGCCACTACCAGGCGCCCGCGCAGGGCCGCCACCAGCTTCGAACGCTCGTGGGGCTGGGTGGGATCGTGGCCAGACGGGGCCGAACGCGGGTCATCGGCGGGGAGACGAGAACTCATGGAGACGATTCTACACGAGGCCCGCCCCCTCGGCAAGCGTTTTATCCGCGGCATCCTCCGATGGGGTGGGGTGGCCGTAAGGCCACCAGCAGTGAGGCCCAGCCGTGCTCGACCCAGCCCGACGCGAAAGGATCCTGGCAGCAAGACTTGGTTCGTCTGGCGGCGCAGGCGCTGAGCCGGTGGAAGCAGCGCCTGAGAGATTCTGAAGGAACTGAGGGATGATTCCAGATCGAGCATCGCGGTTGCGATCTGTTCTCGCAGTTCTTCTGCTCCTGTGATAGGTACCGCTGGGCCTCCGTTCTTGACCCCTGTAATCGACTCGTAATGCCCTCGTAATAAGCTTGTCATAAGCCTCTGGCACTCTGTCGGCATCAGCGAATGGCTGTGTGATCACTTCCTGAAGGAGGCAACAGTATGGCAGTCGCATTCGAAAGCGTGCGGATTGATTTTGATTCCACGGCGGGCAGAGCGCAGCGGGAACCGAGGAGCGTGACCTTTCACGGCTACCGCCGGGTCACCAACGCCGACGCTGCCGTCAAGGGGTTCGAGGCCAGATTCACGCGAGGAGATCGAAACGTCTTCCAGCTGCAAGTCGATCTCGACGTCGTTGGGATTGAGCGCAACACGGTCATGATTGCCGGCGATCTTGCGTTCCGGGACGCCTCGGGCAACTTCGATGACGAGTACGAGGGCTTCATCGAGGCCCTCGTGATTGCAGACGTCGAGCGGTAAGCATCGGGTCGCAGCGGGAAAGTACGTGAAGCGCTGCCGGCGTACGTTGGGGCGGACGACCCGGGGCCTCTCTGGGAGGGCCCGTTTCGCACGGGTTCGTGCCAATCGCCCCCGCGGGCAGTGATTTCGCCTATCAGAAAAATTCCATACGCAGGGATCGGGCAGGGCTGTTGGGCCCTGCCTTTTTCGTAGCTGCAGTGACCTGCGCCCTGGTAGAGAGCTCCCCATGAAAGCTGCTCGCGCAACCGGCGAAGCGCTCTTGAGCAGATCGACCCGATATAGTGGTTGAGGCCATGGGCGAGGTGGAGCAGAGCCGGCGAGTCAATCGTCGCTACAACGGGGCAGAGCGACGCCTGTGAGTGCCATTCATTCTCAGGGCGGTCCTCTTCGTTCCCGTAGCTCCCTCACCTCTCTCGCGTAAAGATTCGATCTCGAAGGAAAGGTGGTCGTTATACAATCAGAGGCGGAGAAAGGGAGAGGGCCGCCCCCGAAGAAGCGGCCCCCTTTCGCATCGCCCAACCCCTTTGGATTACGAATCCATCGGGAGGTGGTGGGCGATGTACGTACTACGACCGTTATCCATGAGCACCACCTCCTTATTAAAGGATAGCTGGTGGAACACTGAAGGGATGAAATAGGATGAATGGGGGTGGCCCCTGGACAACTGATAGGGAAGTATGGCATAGAACAGGTGTGCCGTCAAGTACCAACGGAATCTGATTGCGTGCCGTTATTGGTTGAACAGCTCGACACCGCTACTCACACTCCGGCTCGCGCAGCGCGGCTGCTCGAAACCCCTGGCCTCCTCGGCGGGCTTATGCTACTATGTGGCACGAGATATTCAGGGAAGAGAGCGGTAAGGATGATCCGGCCCAGCGCCGGGTTGGCTCGGCCTGGATCACCGAAGGAAGTGCCATGCGGGTTCACATCAACACGCTTGGCTGTCGCCTCAATCAGGCAGAGTCGGAACAGATCGCCCAACAGTTTCGGCTGGCCGGCCACGAGCTTGTGGCGGACGCCGCCGAAGCCGATCTGCTGGTGGTCAACAGTTGTACGGTCACGCGTGATGCGGGGCGGAAATCGCGCCGCGCCGCCCGGCCCATGCGGGGCGGTCAGCGGGTGGTTGTTACCGGCTGTCACAGCGAGGTGCGCCCGCAGGAATTCGCGGCGGCCGACCTGATCGTCGCCAGCGCCGAGAAGGAGCGTCTCGCCAGCCTGGCGGCAGAGCAGTTCGGGCTGGAGGGTTCTGCCCTCGGGGCCGATTTCCGCCCGGACGCGCGCCTGGCGCTCTATCCGCTCGTTCTCGACAAGACCCGCGCGTTCGTCAAAATCCAGGACGGGTGCAACCTCTCGTGCAGTTTCTGCCTGACAACGATCGCCCGCGGCGCTGCTCGCAGCCAGCCGCCGGGCGAGATCGTGTGTGAGGTGACATTGCTGGCGCAGCAGGGCTGCCAGGAGGTCGTCCTCACGGGCGTCCACGCCGGCAGCTACGGATACGACCGTGGCACGGACCTTGGTCAACTCATCGAGCGCCTCTTGAGCGAGACCACCATCCCCCGTCTGCGCCTCTCCTCGCTCGAGCCCTGGAATTTCAAGAGCGACTGGCTCGAACTCTGGCAGCGCTTCGAGGGGCGCCTCTGCCGCCACCTCCACATGAGCCTCCAGAGCGGCAGCGACACCGTGTTGCGCCGGATGCGGCGGGCCTACAGCAGCCGCCAGTTCGCCGCCAAGGTTGCTGCGGCGCGGGCGGCCATCCCCAACCTGGCGGTTACCACCGACATCATCGTTGGGTTCCCCGGTGAGACCGAGGCCGAACACGCTGCCAGCGTCGCTTTTGTCGAGGTAGTAGGATTTGCTGGCGCGCACATTTTTAGTTTCAGCCCTCGCCCTGGTACCCGCGCCGCCGCGATGCGCGATCAGGTCGATGGGGCCACGAAGCGCGCGCGCCACGCCGAGATGAGCGCCGTCACGCTGGCCAGCGCCGCGCGCTTTCGAGAGAGCATGGTGGGGCAGCAACTCCCGGTGCTGTGGGAGCAACCCCGCCCGGACGGAGTCGCGACGGGCCTGACCGATACCTACTTGCGGGTCTACGCGGCCCCAGGGACTCGCGAGCGGAATACCGTTACTCTCGCTCATTTCGTCTCGGTCCATGAGGACGGACTCTGGGCTGAATCGCCCTCGGGCTAGAGTCGAACGACATGCGAGTCCCGTAGTCGGCGGTCTCTTCACTGACGCAGGCCCGTGAAGGCGGCCGTGAACGGCCGATCCCGCGGAGTCTCCATCCCCTCCCCCCGCGGGTCAAATGTGTTCCATCCCCGAACGCAGGTCTTGGTGCCCGCGCACCTGCATGAGTCCCGCCGGATGGCGGGGCTCCAGTCCCACTTTCCGCGGCCCACCCCCATGGGGGTGAGCCCGGTTCGAGAATAACCCTCCCCAAGACGAGATCCGGGCTGCGTCCATGCCGCGCGGTGGCAGGCCAGCGTTGGCGTATCCTCCGGTCGTTGCAATACGTCGTAATAGCCTTCCGGGTTCCAGAAAGGGTGTCCTGAAAGGAGAGGACTCGTCATGTCTATGAACACCCGTCTGCGGGCACTCCGGCCGGGCCTCGAGGGATGGTTGTTCCTACTCGGGCTCGTTTTGGCGCTGGTCGGCACATATCTTCCTGTTTCTACCCAGGCTGCGGAACCGGCAGCGACGCTGCCGGGCGACGCGGCTCGTTCTCGGGTGATAAATGACGATCGTGGGCTCGCGCCTCGGGTCGCGGCAGCCGCCGGAACCCGCATCTTCATGCCTGTGGTCGCGATACCGGTGGCCAGGGCTGTGGAATGTAGCTCCATTCCGGGGACCAGCTACACCACAGTTTCCGTGAACCCGCCCCCCACCGATCGCCCGGCCGATGCCCACGCCGATCTCAACTTAAGCCTTCGCGGCTACAACCCGGTTCAGGCCCGCAAGGCGCTGGTGGACTATGGGGGTGGTAGCGATTCCGGAGCACCGCAGTTGCCGGGTCTCTTCGCCGACAAGCGCACCGCAGCCTTCAGCACGGTGTATCAAGTCTACGACTGGAATTGGAGCTGCAACTGCCGAGGATCGTTGCTCACCAATCCGGAGGTCACGTTGGCCGGTCTCGCGACGCGACTGGGTGAAACGATCCACGTGCCAGGCTCCGGCTACTCGATCGGGAGCCTCGGTGACGGTTACGAGGTACTGGTGCTCTATGCCAGCGCCGATCATATCACCCTGAAGTACACTCGGGAGGACAACGTCGTGCGGGGCTACACCCTGCATGTCGAGGGCATCTGTGTGGATCCCAATCTGCTGGCTCTGTATCAGTCGTCGAACAGCACCGGGCGGGGGCGTCTCCCGGCCTTGCGCGCCGGCCAGCCGTTTGCACGGGCGCGCGGCCATGAGATCAGGGTCGCAGTCCGCGATAACGGTGCCTTTATGGACCCCCGCTCGCGCAAAGACTGGTGGCAGGGGCGGTAGTGGGGTATCTGGCCGGGAGGGTGCTCTCGGCGAATCGGCCCAAAGAACGAAAGGCAGAACCGTTTGTCGGCGCGAACGGAGCGCGTTTGCCGGGTTCGGCCAGAGCAGGCCTCATCACATTTCACGAACCATGCTCGGGAAGGACAAAGCGGTACCCGACCCCGCGGATCGTCTGGATGTAGGTGGGCGAGCTCGGATTAGACTCGATCTTCTCGCGGAGCCAGCGGATATGAACGTCGAGCGTCCGAGTGTCGTCCAGGAAGTTGGTTTGCCAGACCTCCTGCATGAGTCGGGCGCGCGTCCAAACCTCGCCGGGTTGCATCATGAAGCAACGCAGCAGTGCGAACTGCTTGGGAGTGAGTCGCACTGGCTCGCGGTCGCCCACGCGAACCTCCCGCGTGCGCAGATCGAGCACAATCGCACCGAGCACGAGCACCTGCGGCTGGAGGAGGAGCTGCTGGACCTGTGCAACGAGGCTTTGGGTCGAGAAGGGCTTGACCAGCCAGGCATCCGCCGAGACGGGGGCGTTGCTGTCGGTGGGCGCTTCGCGCACGAGAGCCAGAATCGGTGCCTCCGTTACCCGTCGGAGCGCGAGGCAGACTTTGCCGCCACTGAGCTTCGCCGAGGTCATATCCACGATGGTGAGATCGGGGCCGACATGCCGCATCATCCGCAGTGCCCGGCGTTGGCTGCTGGCGACGGTTAATTCATACTCATGCTTGCCGAGAATTTCGGTCAAGGAGTCGATTGTGGTTTTCCGGTCGGCGACCAGTAGGATGTGTCCCATGCCAGGATTCCCCATCAAACTATGTGGCGGGACAGAGGTGCAGCAGACCGGGGCGCGCCATCAGAGTTGGAGCGAGGCCCGGTAGCTGAGAAGGGACAGGCGCTCAACTGGATGAATGCCAGTGCTCGCGTGATTGGCGGTCGTGGCAGGAAATTCGAACGTCGACTCCCTGCGCTTCGACCTCATCGGTACGGGGCGTCAGGCCAGACTGTAACCGCCCACACTGCTGCAGTGAATGGAAATGATGTAGACGTGCAGAGGGCAGGTGACACAGAAAGCCCCTTCTTGAACGAGGCTGAACCCGGCGTGGGGCTGATTGCATCACACGCAGAGCTTCGACCTTCCCGCCGGTCCAGGCTGACCTGTCAGCCCGCCAGCCATCGCGGCGTGGTCCGCCCCAGCTGGACCTGGACGTGGAGTGCGATGTTTCCAAAGGGGCCCACAAAGATCCAATTCCACGGACCTTGCATTCAAGCACAAGCCTTCAGTACTGTCAATGCGCCGACTCTGCCAGGCGGTTCAGTAATCCGGATGCGATGCGTAGGACTTCCCCAAACGCTTGACTTCTGGCTCACCATCTCTACAATCGGACATGCTGCCTTTGCCCGAGGAGACCCTGGATGCCCCCTGAACTCGTGATTTTCGATTTGGATGGGACTCTGGTCGATGTACGCAGTTCGTACCGCGAGGCCATCCGCAGAACTGTCCAGGCCTACTTCGGCCAGGTGCTCGGCCTGCGTGGCAACACCCCGCTCGTCACGCACCGCGATATCCAGGCGTTCAAACTGGCAGGCGGGCTCAATAATGACTGGGATATGAGTGCCGCTCTGATTCGGTATCTGCTCGCGTTACTTGGTGAGGTCTCCCCACTCTTGCACCAGGTCACGAATACCCATGAGGCCGCCCGCACCCTCCGCCGCGCCGGCAACCGCCTCAAGATCACGCTGGGGGAATTGCGCAGTCGTGCCGATTTTGAGACGGCCGCGGATCAACTTCGCCAGGCCGGCGGTGGACTCGCCGGCCTGGCGACGCTGGTCGGCACGGTGGAGCACCCCTTGTTCTTCTACGGCGGGGAGCTAACTGGCCACAACGTGATCCAACGTCTCTTCCAGGAATTCTATCTGGGACGGCGCCACTTTTCTAGTCTCCATCGGGCCCAACCCTACTTCTACCGAGGTCCCGGACTGATCGAGCAAGAGACGCTGATGGTAGGTCGTGCTCATCTCCAGAGACTGGACTGCGCGACCGGCCACAAGCTCGCAGTCGCCACCGGGCGACCCCACGCCGAGACGCACCTGGCTCTGGAGATGTTCCAGATTGGCCGCTACTTTCGGGCGGTTGTCACGCACGAGGACGTCGTGGCTGAGGAGGCTCGTCTGGCTCGCGTCGGCGAGCCGGAGAATCTCAGCAAGCCCCACCCCTTCGCGCTCCTCGAGGCGGCTGATCGGCTCGATCCTGATGGCCAGCGGCTGGCAGCCTACATCGGCGACACCCCCGACGATATCTTCGCAGCGACTGGCGCCGCCTTGCAGCGCCCATTTGTGGGGTGGGGAGCCCTGTGGACGGCCACCGAACCGGAGACGTTGCGCTCCGCTCTGCTCGGGGCCGGTGCTGAGCGGGTCCTCGAGCACCCGAGCGAGCTGGTGGACTTGATCGAGGTACCGCCCGCCGCCTGACGGCGTTCGTCTCCTGCTCCTGTCCCTGTCGTTCCTCTCCGACGCCCGGCAGCTGCCGGCAGTCGACCTGCTCTCCGGCGTTGGGTGTATAGCATGTCTCGCGCCAGCGGTTTGATCAAAGGCGGGCGGTGGAATCGGTGTGCTGATAGCTGATCGGCAAGCCAGGTGGCCGGCCTCGGGAAATGACAGCAAGGCGCACCTTGCGTACAATCTGAGGCGCAAGAGGAAGGCCGGGCATTGTTCAACGGGCGTCATGCTTATCAACGAGTTTTCTGCGAAAATTATCATCGTCGGCTCCGGCCCGGCAGGTTCTGCGACTGCGTTGGCGCTCAACAGCCTGGCGCCTGAGCTTGCCCGGGAAACCATCGTGCTCGAGAAAGCGACCCACCCGCGTGTCAAACTTTGTGGCGGCGGGATCACCCCTTATGCTGACGAAGTCCTGGCCGATCTGGGCGTCAGGCTCAATATCCCTGGCTTCCCGGTCGATGTCGTTCGGTTTACTGCCCATGGAGTCTCTTCCGAAATTCGGATCCGCAACCTGCTCCGGATTGTCCGGCGCGAGGAGTTCGATGCGGCGCTGGCAGCTGAGGTCCGGGCGCGGGGCGTGGACTTGCACGAAGGCGAGCCTGTCACGGCTATAGAGCGAGTTGAGGACGGGGTGCGCTTGACGACACCTGCAGGCACGTATCGTGCTCAGGTTGTCGTGGCGGCTGATGGGGCTACCAGCATGGTGCGCCAAAAGCTGGTGTCCACGGTCGGCGCCAGTCGTATCTCCCGGCTGATTGAGGTCCTGACGCCTGAGCCAGACGCCGCCGCGTTACCCGGATTCCGAGACGCGATGGCTGTCTTCGATTACTCGCCGGTCACGCAGGGCGTTCAGGGATATTACTGGGACTTTCCGTCGATCAAAGCCGGTCAGCCGACTATGAATCGTGGTCTCTTTGACAGCCGGGTCGTGACGGCCGCGCCGCGTGCCCCGCTCCGGCAGATCTTCGCAGAGGCGTTGCGGGCGCGAGGGCGCCGGCTCGAGGCCTACGAGCTGCAGGGCCATCCTGAGCGCTGGTTTCACCCTGATAATCCGTTCAGCGCGCCGCACGTCCTCCTGGTCGGTGAGGCAGCCGGTGTTGAGCCGCTGGCGGGTGAGGGGATCTCGGCCGCACTCGACTATGGTTTGGTGGCCGCGCCGGCGATCGTGGCGGCTTTCGATCGGGGCGATTTCAGCTTCAACGACTACCGCCGCCGGGTACTTACCAGCCGGGTTGGCTTCCAGCTCCTTTGGAAGAGCCGAGCCGCCCGTGTGATTTACCGGCTCCGTCACCCGTTCATCTGGAAAACAGGTATTCGCTTCGTGGCGCTGGTCCTCACCGTTCTGGTGCGCCTGGCCGATCGGCCGGAGCCGCCGGGCAGCATTCGTTTGCAGGAGTATACTGATGATCGCAATCATCCTCCTACTGGTTATCGGGGCAGCCGGTCTGGTCACTCTGCTGGGTCCCTCTGAGATCGACAACGAGACGTACCGCCGGTCATCGCCGCCGCGCCCGCTCGCTGAGATTCGGGACAATAAGATCTTTCCTCCGCGAGGTCGCTAGGCATGAGTGCGAGCCTGATCCTGCGCGCCGGCGGCTCCACATGGCCCGTGAGCCTCAACGAGAGCGCCACGGCAGCCGAGTTATGCGCCGGCCTGCGCTTCGCCTACGGCGGTCCGTTGCTGACATGGGGCGGTATGCGCTATTTCAGTATTGGCTGGAAGTGGGGCGTCGAGCAACCCGTGCGCGAGATGCAACTCGGCGACCTCACCTACTGGGATGTGGGGAGTTCCCTCTGCCTTTTTCTTGGTCCAACGCCGCTTGACCACCACCACCACCACCACCACGCCCCCCCGTTCACCGCCCCGAGCGTTGTCAGCCTCGTTGGCCACGTAGGTGGCGATTTGCAGGCCCTGGCGGCCCTGCGCCCGAGCGCCCACGTCCAACTTCTCGCCGCCCCCGCTCCCGATGCCGCCTCGCGCCCGGCATGAGCCTCCGCCGCCGCGGGCTTGC
>DOUV01000301.1 GCA_003520455.1 Chloroflexota bacterium
ACCGCGACCGCGGGGCGCGGCACGCCGCCGAGGTTGAGGACCGCGCCCAGCGCGAGCCCGAGCAGAGGAAGTTGCTTCCAGGTGAAGAATCGTGTGCGGTGCGCGCGCTCCGGTAGTCGGCAGCGGTCGTGTTGTCGCTGGAACCGTTCGGCTACGACATAGCCGACCGAATAGAGAAATGGGGCGCTCGAGAGCAACAGGAGTGTCACGACGGCATAGCCGATCTCACCGTAGATGGCGAAGACAGTGAGCGTCCCAACCACGCCGCGGTTGGAGAGCATCGTCGCCAGAACATAACCGCCTTGGGCCAGCGGGTCGCGGTACTTGTATCTTGCCCGGACAAAGGCCAGGATGCTCGGGGTGACGTTCATGACCGCTCCCAGGATTGGAAGCCACGCCAGCCGGACGTCGAGGTGGAGCCGCCAGAAGCTCAGGAAGCCGAGAATCGGCTCGAACGCCAGAATGCTGAAAACGATCAATCGGTCGACGGCTTCGGCGTTGAACAAGTCCCGTCGCCGCAACCCGTAGCCGACGATCATCGGACAGATCAAGTCGGTAAAGAAGAAGAGGACCGTCGTCGACAGATTCATAGCGGCGCGGGTGGTCAGAGAGCGCTCAGGACCTGTACCATCCTTTCCAGACCGCGTCGCAGCGCCTCGTCATTGTACGAAAAGGAGAGGCGTAGGAAGCCCTCACCGGCAGGACCATAGATGCTCCCGGGGATGGTGACGACACCGTGCTCCAGCAAGTAATCAGCCAGCGACTGTGAGTCTTTGCCGAAGGGCCGGATGTCGAGAAAGTAGAAGAAGGTGGCCTCGGGCGGGTTGGGACGACGCCCCAAGAGCCCCGCCAGCGCGTCGGTGACGATCTGGCGCCGGGCGGCGTAGTGGGCCACCATGGCCGCAGTCGGCTCTTGGGGACCGGTCAGGGCAGCGACTCCTGCGTACTGGACGAAGGTTGTGGCTGAACGGCTAAACTGCTCGGCCGTGCGCCACATCGCCCGTGTCAGCGCGGGCGGCGCGATGTTGTAGCCCAAGCGCCAGCCCGTCATTGCATAGCTCTTGGAGAAACTGTTCACGACGATGGTACGGCGCCGGGCCTCCGGTGAGAGCGCCGCCAGGCAGGTGTGCTGGCGGCCGTCGAACACGATCTTCTCGTAGATCTCATCGGCGATGATCACGAGATCGTGTGCCTCGGCCAGGGTCACGAGCGCGGCCAGCTCCTCGCGGGTCATCGCGGTGCCGGTCGGGTTCCAGGGATTGTTGACGAGAATCGCCCGGGTCCGGGGCGAGATGGCCTCCTCAAGGGCCTCGCGCGGCACTGCGAAATGGCCGCCCGTTTCGACCGCGTGCGCTCGCCGTGGCGTGCCTCCCGCGAGCGTGACGACTGTGGCGTAGGGATCGTAGATCGGATCGAAGAGGATCACTTCGTCCCCCGGACCGACGACCGAGAAGATCGCAGCGTAGAGTCCCATCGTCGCCCCGGTGGTGATCAGCACTTCCTCGTTTGGGTCGATGGAGAGCGCGAAGTCGCGGCTCATACGGTCTGCAATCGCCTGGCGCAGATCCGCTCTTCCTTGGAGCGGCGGGTAATGAGTTTCCCCGGCTTCCAGGGCCTGGACCACGGCCAGAGAGATGTGACTCGGCGTGGCGAAGTCCGGCTCGCCGCGCAGCAGGTAAACGAGGTCCCTGCCGCGCGCCTCAGCGTGGCGGGCTTTGGCGAGGATCTGGTTGACGGCCGACGGCGTGCTGGCCGCCACCCGCTCGGCGATACGATAGTCCATAGCAGTTCTTCCTAACAATGTTATAGATCGCGAATCCGTGGACTCCGCCAACAGGGCCTGCCTCAGTCTTGAGGCCTAGTTCGCGGGCGGGCAGAGTCCACCGCGAACCAGCCCCGTCCGTGAGAGTGCAATACCTCTCTGCCAGCGAAGCCCGAGCGCCTCATTGATAGAGCGCAAGCACCTCTCGTTCGGCCTCCGGCATGAGTGGGAGGAGCGGCGGCCGCAGCGGCCAGCGCGGCATCTCGTGCAGGTCCGCGAGCAGCGCTTTCACCAGGGCGGTTGTTGGGTAGACGGCGAGCGTTCGGTGCAGGTGCGTCATCTGGAGCTGGGTGTGCGCGTCCGTGCTACCCGTCTCGTGGGCGTCCCAGATGCGCCGCAGGGAGGGTGAGATCAGGTTGGCCAGGGCGGTGATGCAGCCGGCCGCATGGTTATCGAGCGCGAGGCTGAAGAGCGAATCACTGCCGGTCAGGACCATCAGGGCGTCGCCAAAGCGCCGTCCGAGGGCGCGGGTGTGGGCCGGATCATTGGAGGAGTCCTTCAATCCGGCGAAGCGATCGGGGAAGGCTTCTTTCAGCCGCGCTATCAGGTCGAGCGAGAGGGGCACTCCCGACACGGCCGGGAAGTGATACCCGAAGAAGGCGCTCTCCGCCGGGACTGCACGCTGGATGAGTTTCTCGAACCAGGCAAAGAGGCCGTCGTCGGTGGCGGCGCGGTAATAGAACGGCGGGAGTGAGACCACGCCGTCGAAGCCCAGGTCGAAGGCGCTCTTCGTGAGGAAGACGGTTTCCTCCAGGCTTGGCGTGCCCACGCCGGCGAGCAGGCGGAAGCTGGGGCGCGTCTGGCGGAAGGCCAGCGCCGCCCGAAAGAAGTCGACCCGCTCGGCCGGGGCGAAGGAGGGACCCTCGCCGGTGGTCCCTAGCAGGAGTGCACCGTGGCAGCCGCGCCGCGCCAGGAAGTCGAGGTAGCTCGGGACGGCGTCCAGATCGAGGGAGTAGTCCGCCCGCAGCGGGGTCACGGCGGCGGCAAAGACGCCGCTGAAAGCCTCGCGATTGCTCATGAATATTCCTCCTCATACCGAGGGCGCCCGGCATAGCCCTCATGCCGGGCGCCCGTGCCAGACCGGCCCGCAGCTACCATTCCTCAATGGCGAGGACGTGGGCGGGGAAGCCGCCCTGGTGGCTCACCGGCAGGGCCATGATGGCGGCCACGAAGCGGTTCTTGCGGAAATTGCGCATCTTCCAGGCCCAATCGACCATAGGGATATCGTTGCGGTGGAAGAGGTAGTGAATCTTATTGGATGTGAAGCGGATCCCGGTCGAGAAGGGCTCAGAGCGCTCGACGGCGTTTTCCAGCACGAGCGCCCGGATCTTGCGCTCCACCAGCCACTTCGCGGCGCCGGCCGAGAAGCCGGGCGTGGAGCCGACCGTCGCCTTCCCATAAAAGTACATGTCGCTGATGTCGGTCCGAACGAAGACGATGTCACCCTCGCGGACGTCGGGTTGGAGGTCGAGCAGGTGCTCGAGCTCGATCTGCATGCCGGGGCCGATCCAGTCAGAGAAGTCGAGCAGGACACCCTCGCCGACCAGCCGGTCAGACGGAATGCGGACGTAGCGGCGCATGATCTCGTCCGGGATCATGTGGCGGCCCCAGGGGTCGAAGAAGGCAGCCTCGACGTGGGTGGTCGTGCCATGACCGTACTGGATGTACATCTCCTGCCCAATGCAGCCGCGTTCGGCATCGAGGACGTCGAACGGGATCAGGCGCGTCTCGCGCTGTGTTTGCGTGCCCAGCTCGCGCGGGTTGATGCGGCCCGGGATCGGGTTGGGATAGTCACCCAACTGGTTCGGCGCGCGCCGGGTCGTCGGCGGCACGAAGGGGACTTCGTCGGTGACGCGGTCAGGGTAATACTCGAGGGGATGGGTGGCGTCGACGAAGTCGGTGGGGCTGTTGCGGTCGATGACGAAGACGCGCGCCGGGCCGCCGGTCACGCCGTGGATGCCGAGCGGCAGGCCGGTGATGGCGTAGTTGTGGCGGCCGGTCACCTGGTCCAGATTGGCGAGGTCCTCGACCACCAGGATCCCTGCCCGGTTGAAGATCCGGCGGATGTCATAGTCGACGCTGCGCCCGGCGTAGGTCGGGTCGAGCGTGCGCACGTCGGCCCCGATGGTCTTGATCCCCTTGCCCACCAACCACTCGGCCGCCTCCCGGCTCAGCGTCGGAGAGTTGATGTAGTAGGATTGGGTCGGCTCGGCGGGGCGGTGCTTCCTGCTGTAGTCGGTGCGCAGGAAGACGATCGCATTCTTGCCGATGCGACTCTCGAAGGGCTGGAGATGCGAGACCTGGATCTCGTCGCGCGGGCCGATCTGGCCTGTGAGGTCGACCAGGGTCAGCGGGCCGGCGAACTTCTCCGCCGGCAGGTCCGAGGCGAAGCGCCCCGAGGCCTCGGGGTTGAAGTAGGTCATGTAGGTGCCGTAGGGCTTGGTCGTGATGACGCCGTAGTTGAAGATCTCGCCAGGCTGGACGCCGAGCATCGCCAGGCGGCGTTGGTTGAAGCTCAGCACGCTGGCGAGCGGGCGGCTGTCGCCGACCGGCTCGGTCAGGATGGGGGTCTCCGGGACCTCGAAGCCGATCCGCGGGGTCACTGCGGCCTCGCTGTAGCCCTCGGGCGTTCCGTACGGTTTTACCGATAAATCCAGGACTCGATCCATAGCTGATAACCTCGTAGCATCCGTGCGGGATTATTCCTCCCAATCCTCGATGGCGAGGGCGTGGGCCGGGAAGCCACTCTGGTGACTCACCGGCAGGGCCATGATGGCGGCGATGAAGCGCTTCTTGCGCAGATTGCGGAACTTGGTGCCCTCGTCCATGATCGGGATATCGTTGCGGTGCAGCAGGTAATGGTACTTGTTGGAGGTGTAGCGCATGCCGCCGGAGGCCAGCGGCTCGGAGCGCTCGTTGGAGGGCGAATCAAGCGCCAGGGCGCGGATCTTCTTCTCGACCAGCCACTTCGTCGCCTCGGCGGAAAAGCCGGAGGTCAGGTCGAGGCTGGTCTGGCCGTAGAAGTAGGACTCGGTCAACTGGGTCTTGACGAAGACGATGTCGCCCTCGCGCACGCCCGGATCGGCGTCGCGGATGTGCTCCTCCTCGATCAGCATGCCCGGCCCAATCCAGTCGGAGAGGTCGATCAGGACGCCGGGCCCGACCAGGCGATCGGCGGGCATGCGGACGTAGCGGCGCAGGATCTCGTCGGGGATCATGTGGCGGCCCCAGGGATCGAAATAGGCCCCCTCGATGTGGGTAGTCGTGCCGTGACCGTACTGGATGTACATCTCCTGCCCAATATAGCCCCGCTCCTCATCGTAGATGTTGAACGGGATCAGACGGGTCTGGCGCGCGACGAGGTTCATCGTCTCGCGCGGCTCGATGCGCCCGGGCTGCGGGTTGGGGTAGTCACCCAACTCATTGAGCGGCCGCTCGGTCGTCGGCGGCACGAAGGGATACTCGCTGGTAACCTTGTTCGGATAGTATTCCAGCGGATGGGTGGCGTCGACGAAGTCGGTGGGGCTGTTGCGGTCGATGACGAAGACGCGTGCCGGGCCGCCGGTCACGCCGCGGATGCCGAGCGGCAGGCCGGTGATGGCGTAGTTGTGGCGGCCGGTCACCTGGTCCAGGTTGGCGAGGTCCTCGACCACCAGGATGCCAGCCTGGTTGAAGATCTGGCGGATGTCATAGTCGACGCTGCGCCCGGCATAGGTCGGGTCGAGCGTGCGCACGTCGGCCCCGATGGTCTTGATCCCCTTGCCCACCAACCACTCGGCCGCCTCCCGGCTCAGCGTCGGAGAGTTGGTGTAGTAGGATTGGGCCGGCTCGGCGGGGCGGTGCTTCTTACTGTAGTCGGTGCGCAGGAAGACGATCGCATTCTTGCCGATGCGACTCTCGAAGGGCTGGAGATGCGAGACCTGGATCTCGTCGCGCGGGCCGATCTGGCCTGTGAGGTCGACCAGGGTCAGCGGGCCGGCGAATTTCTCCGCCGGCAGGTCCGAAGCGAAGCGCCAGGCGAAGCGCCCCGAGGCCTCGGGGTTGAAGAAGGTCATGTAGGTGCCGTAGGGCTTGGTCGTGATGACACCGTAGTTGAAGGTCTCACCGGGCTGTACGCCCATCATCGAGAGCCGCCAGCGGTTGTAGCTCAGGACGTCGGCCAGCGTGCGCGAGGACGCGCCGACCGGCTCGGTCAGGAGC
>DOUV01000302.1 GCA_003520455.1 Chloroflexota bacterium
CGCAAGCCCGGGAGCGCGGGCGGGACGCCCGCAGGGTGACGGTTGTCACGAGACGCTTGGGACGCCCCAAGCCGGAGCACTAGAAGTTGAGATTGGCCGAGAAGAAATCAGAGACGCTCGCTCAGCCGCCCCAGTGGCAGACGCGCCGTCGGCGGAGTTGCTTCCGTGAGAAATCGTCCCGGACGAATCGACCAGACGCGACGGCCCTGCCTGCGAGGTTTGGATCGGTCGTGCAGCCAGGCTCAGGTCAGTGAGGACGTTGGGGCGGCGATGGTGGGGGTGTTGTTTCGCCTGGACTCGAGGTCGGCGGCGGTCTTGTCGATCAAACGACTGGTTGCAACGTTGGCCTCAATCTAAAAGAAAAAGCCATCCCGCAGGAGTGCCCCTTTGTTGAATTTTTCGGTGACAAATATCACAGAGAAGCAGATCGGAGACAAAGTGGAAAGAGCACGGGGAGCTCCCTGTGCCCGAGCGCCGGCAGCATCATGATCCCCTGGATGCGCTGGCGCGCTCCTTGCTTGTTTGATGTATAGAGCAACTGGGGCGAGTTGGCGGACGCTCCCGAGGGAGTGAGGTGCTACGCACCCTGACAGTTGAGCACGCCGGGAGATCTCGGAACCCGTTTGACAAGTTTCGGCAGTCGTGAGTAAGATAGCCAGGGATAGGCGGATTCATAGAAGGAGTCGATACCGATGGCAAAACCGCAGAGTGTCACGCAGGCCTCGTTTGAACAGGAGGTGATCAATTCGGAGCTTCCGGTTGTGACCGATTTTTGGGCGACCTGGTGCGGACCATGCCGCATGATTGCTCCGGTGCTTGAGGAGATCGCGGATGAATATGAGGGGCAACTCAAGGTCATGAAGCTCGACGTGGACGAGAACCCCGACATCGCCGTGGAGTACAACGTGCAAAGCATTCCGACCCTGATCGTCTTTAGGGATGGCAAGCAGGTCGAGCGGGTCATCGGCTACATGCCGAAGACCAGGCTGTTGGAGCGGATCAAGCCCCACCTGACCCAATCCGAGCCGGCGAGCCAGTAGCCCGGCATCCGTTCGTGCGTCACGACACGGGGCGGCCTTTTCAGCCGCCCCGCTTTTATTGCCGCCGATCAGTCACCGGGCGAGCATCTTGGCCATCTCATAGTATTGAAGATTGGCCACCCGCTGCGTGGTCACGACCTCCTCAATCGGAACCTCTCGAATCTGACGGCCATCCAGCCCCACCATAACACCGATGCGGTCAGCCATCAAAGCCTCAACCGCGGCCACCCCGAAGCGCGTCGCAAGCAGGCGATCGAAGTGGCTGGGACGGCCGCCCCGCTGCACGTGCCCCAGGATGGTGACACGCACCTCGAACCCCGTGTGATGCTCCCCCAGGTGATGCACGATTGCCTCGGTTGAGTGCTCGGCGCCTTCCGAGACGACGATGATGGCGTGAGTCTTCCCACGAATGTAGGCCTGCTCGACCCGCTCCGCGATCTCTTCCAGGGTGAGCGGGACCTCGGGAATATGAATCACCTCAGCCCCACCGGTGATGCCGCCCATCAACGCCAGATAGCCATTGTTGCGCCCCATCGTCTCGATGAGGAAGGCCCGTTGGTGGCTACTGGCGGTGTCGCGCAGCTTGTCAATCGCCTCGAGGATCGTGTTCAGGGCGGTATCGACCCCGATCGCCATGTTCGTGCCCCAGATATCGTTGTCGATGCTTGCGGGGATGCCGACCACCGGAAAGCCCAGGCGGTGCAGGGCCATCGCCCCCTGGAGCGACCCATCGCCACCGATGACGACGAGAGCCTCGATATCCTGTTCGTGGAGGCGTCGCAACGCGAGCTTCTGCATCCTGGGCTCTTTAAATTCTGCGAGGCGGGCGGTCTGCAGGATCGTACCACCCTTCTGGATGATGCCGCCGACATCGCGCGGGCCGAGCCTGGTGATATCGCCGGCAATCAGACCGGCGTAGGCCCGTCGAATCCCATAGATCTCAGCGCCAAAGCTGAGGCCGGTGCGCACCACCGCGCGGACGCAGGCGTTCATGCCGGGCGCATCGCCGCCGCACGTCATGACGCCGATTCGTTGAAACCGAGGGATTTGGTTGGCTGCCATCGAGTGCCTCACCACAAAGTGGGCCAGTGCGCTGACCGGTCCACGGTCAGCCGGGAAGGCTTCGGAGAGGAGCGGTCACCAGACGCTCCTGGGCAGCAACAGAGGTTAGCAGATTGCGTGCCGGAAAGGGAAACACCCCGCCGATTGGCCCGAGCGCCACAACCGGCGTCCGAAACGAGCGCGGTGGTCATTATCGTGGGATCGGTCGGCGCGTCAAGTGGTCGTGGTCTTCCAGCGTGCCCGCCCGTTGTCGCGCTCGATCTGGCTGACTTCGACCTGCGCGCCGAAGGTGATGAGCGTGTCACGGAGGGCGGCGCAGTAGCCGGTGGTCAAGTTTGGAAACTCGAGTTGGACCTCTCTCCCGCCCGGCTGGACCAGGATCAGGCTGATGCGGTCGTCACCCGGAAAACTCTGGATCGTGTGCATGACCTGCTTGAAGAGGAGCAGATCTTGGCGATCATCCTCGGAGCGCCGCAGAGTGACCTTCACATGATGCTCGAGCCCGGCCAGCAACTCGTTCGCCGCGCCATTGCCGTTGCTCGCGGGTTCGGCCATGGCAGCGACTGCAGGTGCTGGTGAGCCCTTGAAGCGGGGTGTCGGCTCCTCAACGGCGGCCGTGACGATGGCGCCGGGATCGAAGAGCATCACCTCGTCGGCCACGAGTTGGACCGTGTCGTCGTCGCCGGCGCGCCGGCTGGCCTCGACCCGGCCACGTACCAACAGGATGTTGTCGGTCTGCAGTACCTCCCGGCAGCGGGCATAGGTCCGCGGAAAGACCGTGACCTCGACCTCGCCGCCGAAATCCCCCAACCGAATCCAGGCCATCGGCTCCTGCCTGGTACTGGTCACGTGGTTCCGCACCGAGCCGAGCAGGCCCGCCACCACCACTTGCTGGCCGATCAGCTCGTTATTGAGCTCGCTCACCGCATGGGTCGTCCCGCGCCCCACGGCCGCGGCCACCTGCAACAAGGGATGGTCCGAGACGAAGACGCCCAGCAGCTCCTTCTCATCCTGTAAGCGCTGCTTCGGCAAGACCTCGCCGACTTTCGGCAGCGGAGTGAGGACGCTGCTCCGGGCAGCCGCCGAGCCGCCATGGTTCCCACCGGCCATCAAGTCGAACATCGATAGCTGGCCGGCCTCGGCCGCGGCGTGGGTCTGGCTGCTGACGCCGATCATTCGGTCAATGACCGCCAGGACGGTCTCACGCGGGGTCTCGGGGATAAGCGGGCTGACCAACTCGTCGAAGCAGCCCACCTTGATGAGGCACTCGAGCACGCGGCGATTGAGCTGGCGCAGATCGACCCGCTCGCAGAAGTCGTCGAGACTCCGGAAGGGACCGCCGTCCTCGCGCTCCTGTAGGATCGCCTCGACCGCCGTGACACCCACGTTCTTGATTGCCCCCATCCCGAACCGAATCGCCCAGTGGCGGGGATCGTCGGACGGGAGGTATGCATTCTCGGGGTTCGGCTCGATTGTGAACTGTACTCCGCTCTTGTTGATATCGGGTGGCAAGATCGCGATACCCAGGCGACGGGCCTCTTGAATATAGACCGGCACTTTATCGGTATCGTCGAACTCGACACACAACAGCGCACATAAGTACTCAACCGGGTAGTGGGCCTTGAGATAGGCCGTCTGCACCGTGATGACCGCGTAGTCGGCGGCGTGGCTGTTGTGAACGAGAATATCGTTGGCGACGAAGTTGTGGGTGCCGGGTACCTCTAGATCGTAGGTCTGTTTCTCACCGACGTACTCGACCGCCGTGATACGGTCCCAGTAGATATCGCTGTGGGCGTAGCGGCGAAGATCAGAATCATCAAAGGAATCAGCCAACCGTGCGATGATCTGGCGAGTGAAGCCGATCTTCGTGGCTTTCCCGGTTGGGGAGAACTCGCGTTGGGACACCCCACTATCGTGGTTCAGCTGCGTCCAGCTCACCCCGCGGCGCTCCTCGGCCGCTCGCACCAGCTCCTTGACCTCAATGGGCCTGACATCCTTGACCCCGGAACCTAAGGCCTCACTCAGCAGGAGTGCCTGGAGCGCAGCATGACGCTCTGAGCTCAGGAAGTGGCAGCCGATACATTCGGCAAATGCGGCTATATTCGCGTTACCCGTAATGAAGAGCTGGTACCCGATCCGGCCGTCCTTGGAGGGGAAATTGACCGTGCGCAGCCGGCTGACGATGCCAAACCGGAGAAGCAGGTGCTGAAGGTGCCTCGCGAGGCGCTCCGAGGCGGTCGCGTAGAAAAGGCTGCGCCCCTCCAGGTTGGTGTGCCCATCGCTCTCCCACATCCGGCTGATCAGCAGACCAAGCTGGCGGTTCGTCAGTTCGAAGGCATGTACCGGGATCTCCTTCTCGCGAGCATTTTCCCCCCAGATGCCCAACTCGCGTGCCCAAGAAATGATCTCCGGTGGGATGCGCCGGTCCTGCCGTCCGGCATAGACTGAAAAGGTGCCCTTGTGCAGCGCGACCGAGCAGCGGACGTTCTCAAACTGCTCCGCCGCTTTGATGAAATCATCGCGCTGAACCGGGTCCTGGCTATAGAAGGAAACCGAGTGGGGGTGGCACAAGTTGCCTGCCGCCAGGAGATGCCCGAGAGCGATCACTTCGTGCTCCGGCCATTCGGCGTTCCCTTCCACCGGTAGCCGGCGAGGGACGGCGATACGGTCGCCCACCCGGAGCTCTTCGAGCAACCGCCAACCGCCGAAGGTGTAGAACGGGTGGTTGGCGGTCGCTTCAATCGTGCGGCCGAGGGCTGTGGTGAGGCGGAAAACGGGTTTGGTGCCGTTGTCCATCACTGCCGACACCTGGCCCGCTCGCAGGGTCAGCGCCTCCACGTCGCAGGTCACAGTCTCTTCCAACTGAGCGGCACCCGTGTGTAGATCTTCAACCCTCACCAGGCGGCCGCTGGTGGCATCCACAACCTCCACATCACCTGGCACACACTTGTTGAATCCGTAACGTGCAAAATACTCGATATCGCCGTAAATTCGCTCCGCGACCTCTTTCTGGATCCCCCGCTCCATCGCGCCCTTGACGAAGATCCCCTTGTGATACTCGATATCCTTGGCTTTCTTCTTGGAAACCGCGCGCCGCATCAGATCGGCCTCGCCTGGGCTGTATCCGCCCAGCTCCGAGGCGATACGCATGATCTGTTCCTGATATACAATAGTTCCGTAGGTATTTTCGAGTATTTGCTTTAGTTTATGATGGTGATACGTCACCGGCTCCTTGCCATGCATCCGGGCGATGTAGGTGGGGATGTACTCCATCGGGCCGGGACGGTAGAGCGAGATGACCGCGATGATGTGCTCAAACTCGCTAGGCTTCATCTCAGTCAGGACGCGTTTCATCCCCGCGCCTTCAACCTGGAACACGCCAACGGTGTGGCCCTGCTGGAGGAGCTCGTAGGCTCTCATCACATCGGCGTCGGCCACCGGGTCGTCAGGGCGACGCTCGTAGGGGATGGTGGCCAGGCTGAGCTTGCGACTGTGGCGCTGCTCGATCAGCTCGGAGGCCTTGCGCATGATCGACAGCGTCGCCAGGCCGAGGAAGTCCACCTTGAGCAGGCCGATGGACTCGACAATCGCCATTGGGAACTGGGTCACCTGGTTCACCGGCCCCTCGTCATCGCCCTTAGTCGGCCGGTGAAGGGGGCAATACTCGACGATCGGCTTGTCGGCGATGACGATGCCGGCGGCATGGGTGCTGGCGTGGCGTGCCAGCCCCTCGAGCTTGATAGCGGTGTCGAGCAACTCGCGGGCGGTGGAATCGCTCGCGTAGACCTCGCGGATCTCCAGGGCCTGCAGCGGCCACTCCTCGGCGGTGGACTCGTCGAAGAGCAACTTGTCGAGGTGGACCGGCTTCCCCGGTACCGCGGGGATCATCCGGGCAATCCGGTCGGCATCGGTGAGCGGCACCTCGAGGGCGCGGGCGACGTCGCGCACGGCAGCGCGGGCGCCAAGCGTTCCGAAGGTGATGATCGCCGCGACCTTCTCCGAGCCGTACTTGTTGACGGCATACTGGATCATCTCGGCGCGACGATCGTCGGGAAAGTCGATATCAATATCGGGCATCGAGACGCGCGCCGGGTTGAGGAAGCGCTCGAAGAGCAGGTCATTCTTGATCGGATCGATGCTGGTGATCTTTAGAGTGTAGGCCACAACGGAGCCGGCCCCTGAGCCACGCACATTCCACCAGATGTCGCCCTCGGCGGCGAAGCGGCAGAGGTCCCACACGATGAGGAAATACGTGTCGAACCCCATGTTGTGGATGATGCTCAGCTCGCGCTCGACGCGATCCCGCAGCACGGGGTCGCTCGTGGCCCGCTCCAGCCCGTAGCGCTCCACCAGCCCCTGCTCCACCAGGGCGCGCAGGTAGCTCTCGGCATCGTAGCCCGCGGGCACGGCGAACTCGGGCAGGTGGTAGCCTCTGGAATCGAGGTTCACCTGGCACCGCTCGGCGATCGCGAGCGTGTTGCTCAGCGCCGCGGGCCAATCACCGAAGCGCGCCGCCATCTCGGCCGCCGAGGTGAGGTAGTAGCTACCGATCGGCGTGAGTTGCATCCGGCCCTGTTTCGAGATGGGATCGCCGGTCTGTACGCAGAGGAGAATATCATGCGGCCGCGCATCCTCCTTGCGCACGTAGTGCACATCGTTGGTGGCGACCAGCCCGATCTCGTACTTGCGTGCCCACGCCAGCAGGGTGGTGTTGACCCGCTTCAGCTCCTCGATCTCGTGGCCCTGAAGCTCCAGGAAGAACCGCTCACGGCCGAACACGTCGAGATACCACTTCAGCCGGTCGAGCGCGCCGCGTTCGTCGCCGCGGGCCAGATAGCGGGGCACCTCGGCCGCCAGGCAGCCGGTCGTGGCGATGACCCCCTCGCTATGAGCGGCCAGGATCTCCTTGTCGATGCGCGGCCGGGTGTAGAAGCCTTCGAGCTGGGCCACGCTGGCGAGTGTGAGCAGGTTCTGGTAGCCGGTCTGGTTCTCCGCGAGCAACAGCATGTGGAAGCGCTCGCGGTCGAGCTGAGGATCGCGGTCCTGCATCCGCCGCGCGGCCAGGTAGCCCTCCATCCCCATGATCGGCTTCACGCCAGCCTGCTTGCACGCCCGGTAGAACTCAATCGCCCCGAACATCACACCGTGGTCAGTCAGGGCGATCGCCGGTTGATCCAACTCGTGCGCGCGCGAGGCGAGGTCCGAGAGCTTGCTCATGCCGTCGAGAAGGCTGTACTCTGAGTGGCAGTGGAGGTGTACGAACTGTGACACAGCGAACCCTTTGTCGTATTGATGTGTGTCGAGGTCAGCCAGGGGGCGACGCGGTGCTTTCCCGAGCGGGAACCTGCGGCCGCGAACCGCGTCGTGGGGAGTATATCACAGCTTTTGGAAAGATGTTCGAGTCAAGCGGGATGTTTGCCGAATTTTAAGGTGATGATGCCGCTGTCGCAAGCGGCGAGCCCCGCCGTCGATGGCGAGAGCAACGGTTCTGCCGGGCCTGTGGCAGGTCAACGGGTACGCGGAGTCATTCCGAGGGGAGCGTGGTGTCGGATTCCCTCGCCCGATACCACATCCACAGCCCACGTTGATTGAGGGGCATACGCTGTCTTGACCCTGACAGCCGCACGCTCTCAGTCGGATTCGGGCCTGTTGAAGACAGCAACCGCCCCGGCAACGTCCCGCCCCCCCCGGCTGTCGGGGCGGGTTT
>DOUV01000687.1 GCA_003520455.1 Chloroflexota bacterium
TGGACTCGCGCCTGGCCGGCGCGCTCCAGGCGCGGGGCATCCAGGCGCTCTACCATCACCAGGCGTGCGCTGCCGAGGCGGCGCTCCGGGGCGAGAACCCGGTGGTGGTGACGCCGACGGCCTCGGGCAAGACGCTCTGTTACAACCTGCCGGTGCTCCACACCATCCTGACCGAGCCGGCGGCCCGCGCGCTCTACCTCTTCCCGACCAAGGCCCTTGCGCAGGACCAGCGCCACGAGTTGGCTGAGTTCATCGCGGCGCTTGGCGCGCCGATCCGAGCCGACGTCTACGACGGAGACACCCCCGCGACTGCGCGGCGCTCGATCCGGGCCAGCTCGAACATCGTTCTCACCAACCCCGACATGCTCCACACCGGCATCCTGCCCCACCACACTCGCTGGCTCTCTCTCTGGACCAACCTGCGCTACATCGTCCTCGACGAGGTTCACCAGTACCGGGGCCTCTTCGGCAGCCACCTGGCCAACCTCCTGCGCCGGCTGCGCCGCATCGCGCGCTTCTACGGCAACGACCCCCAGGTCATCGCCTGCTCCGCCACCATCGCCAACCCTGGCGAGCTGGTCACGCGGCTGATTGACGCCCCCGTGACAGTGATCGACGAAAGCGGTGCCCCGCAGAGCCGCAAAGAGTTCATTTTCTACAACCCGCCGCTCTTCGACGAGGCACTCGGCCTGCGCCGCTCTTCGCTTTTGGAGGTCCGGCGGATTGCAGCGCAGTTTCTTCAGGATGATGTCCAGACCATCGTCTTCGCTCGCTCGCGCCTGACCACCGAGGTGCTGCTGACCTACCTGCGTGAAGACAGCCGCCGCCTGAAGCTTGCCGAGGGCCGCGTGCGCGGCTATCGCGGTGGCTACCTGCCGCAGGAGCGGCGCGAGATCGAGCGCGGCCTCCGCGAGGGCCAGGTGCGGGCGGTCGTCAGCACCAACGCGCTCGAGTTGGGCATTGATATCGGGCAGCTCGAGGCCTGCGTGATCTGCGGCTACCCAGGTACTATTGCCAGCACCTGGCAGCAGGCCGGCCGGGCCGGCCGCCGGACGGGGATCAGCGCCGTGGTTCTGGTCGGGAGCTCAGCACCGCTCGACCAGTTCATTCTGAATCACCCCGGCTGGTTCTTCGGCGCCAGCCCCGAGCACGCCCTGATCAATCCCGACAATCTCGAAATCCTGGTCAAGCACCTCACCTGCGCCACCTTCGAGCTCCCATTCAAAGCCGGCGAAGGCTTCGGCTCCGTGGGTCCCGAGGTCGTCGGTGAGATTCTGGCCTTCCTGGAGGCCGAGGGGGTGCTCCACTCGGCCGCCGGCACCTTCTACTGGACGGGGGAGCACTACCCATCGCAGGGCGTCTCACTGCGCACCGCGACCGCCGACGGCTTCGTGATCGTCGAACAGCCGGGTGGTCGCGTGATCGGCGAGGTCGAGCGCTTCTCGGCGACCCAGATGGTCTTCCCCAACGCCATCTACCTCCACGAGGGGCGCCAGTACCTGGTCGAGGCCCTGGATTGGGCCGGTGGCAAAGCCCATGTGCGGCCGGTCCAGGTCGAGTACTACACCGAGGCGGAGGTTAAAACCTCGGTCGCCCCACTCGACACACTGGCCGAGGCGCCCGGCCGCGGTGTTGGTGAGGTCGTGGTGACCAGCATCGCGACCGCCTACAAGAAGATCCGGCTCTTCACCCACGAAAACCTCGGCAGTGGCCTGATCGACCTGCCCGAGACCCAGATGCATACCACCGCCTACTGGCTCACGCTGCCGGTGACAGTGGGCGAGGCCGAGCCGCACGATTATGGGCCCAACTGGCCCCAGCAGCGCCTGCGCGCGCGCGGCCGCGACCACTTCCGCTGCCAGGTCTGCGGCACCTCTGAGGAGGTGCTGGGACGCGAGCTGGACGTGCATCACATCCGTCCCTTCCGCGAGTTCGGCTACAAGCCGGGCGAGAACGAAGCCTATTGCCAGGCCAACGCCCTCGACAACCTGGTCAGCCTCTGCCCAAGCTGCCACCATCGGAGCGAGCCGTGGCACAGCGGCGAGGTCGCCGCCGGGCTGCTGGGCCTGGCAACGGCGCTGGGCAACGTCGCGCCGCTCTTCTTGATGTGCGATCCGCGCGATCTGGGGGTGACCAGCGAGTTGCGCTCCCCGTTTACCGGCCACCCCACCATTTTCGTCTACGACCAGGTGCCGGCGGGCGTCGGCTTTGCCGAGAAGCTGTTCGAGCTACACCCGACGATCTTGAACGCGACCCGGGCGCTGATCGCCGATTGTCCCTGCGAAGCGGGCTGTCCCAGTTGCATCGGTCCCACGGCGGTGCTGAGCGAGGGTGGCAAAGCCACCGTCCTCGCCCTGCTCGACCTCGCCCTGGCCGCGGCGGAAGCGGGGAACGAAGGCCCTGTTCCGGCGGTCGTCTGACCGGCCGTCCGGCGTCCTCCGTCGCCGCAGCCGGTCACCGGCTCGAGCGCCGGTCAAGTCATCCTACAGGGGGTGGGAGCAAAGACTTCCGAAGTCTTGTACGCAGCCGCTCCCCGCCTCGATCACCGCCGTCGGAGCGCGCTTTGGGCCAGCACGATCCCCACCAGACTTCGGAAGTCTGGCAGGCCATCACCACTGACCCGGTCACGGCCCACGGCCATGCGTGGGCTGTGACGCAGGCCAGGCACTCTGCTTGCCGCCCGCAGCTCTTTCCTTTACACTCCGCGCGAAGAGGAGGAAGAGGAGGCACGATGAGCAATGTGGTATTGGAGCCCCGGCCGCTCGAGCGAGTCCCCAGCGGGATTGCTGGGCTCGACACAATCTTAGGCGGTGGCTTCTTCCGCGGCGGACTCTACGCCGTCGTCGGATTGCCCGGCACCGGCAAGACGATCCTGGGCAACCAGATTTGCTTCCACCACGTTGCGTCGGGCGGGCGAGCCGTCTACATCACGCTTCTTGGTGAGGAGCACGCTCGCATGCTCGCCTACCTCCAGTCGCTTGCGTTCTTCAAACCGGAGGTGATTGCTAACACGCTGTACTACTTCAGTGGCTACCAGGCGTTGCTCCAAGGAAGATTGAGCGGGCTGCTGGAGTTCCTGCGCCGCGCTATCCGCGACCACAAAGCCACGATGCTGGTCCTCGACGGGCTCGTGACTGCAAAGAAGTTCGCCGAGTCGGAGTTGGACTTCAAGAACTTCATGCACGATATCCAGGTCTACTTCGCCGCGGCTGGCTGCACGACCTTTCTGCTGTCTCCCCCGGACAACCGCGAACCCAGGCCCGAGGATACGGTCGTCGATGGACTGGTCATCCTCAGTCACCAGACGGTCGGACTGCGCGCCATGCGTGAACTGGAACTCCCGAAGCTCCGCGGCAGCAGTTACCTTGAGGGCCGCCACGTCTTCGAGATCACGAGTGCCGGGATCGTCATCCACCCCCGCACCGAGGCGTTGCTGGCCCCATCCGAGATCACGACCGCTCCGGCCCAAAGACGAATGCACTTTGGTCTCCCGGAACTTGACGACATGCTCCGAGGCGGGCTCGTCTCCGGCTCGACGACAATGCTCCTGGGTGCCGCGGGGAGCGGGAAAACCCTGCTGGGGCTCCACTTCCTGGCTGCCGGCGCCCGCGAGGAGCAGAACGGATTGTACTTTGGCTTCTACGAGCCGCCAGCGCGGCTGATCGCCAAGGCTGACCAGATCGGCCTCGACCTCAACGGCCACGTCAGCCGTGGGTTGATCGAGGTCGTGTGGCAACCCATACTGGAGAGCCATATCGACATCCTTGCCGGGCGACTGTTGGATGTCATTCGCCGAAAACAGATCCACCGCCTCTTTATCGACGGCCAGCGTGGATTCCAGGAAGTCGCAGTCTACCCGGAACGGATCGGCCGCTTCTTCACCGCGCTGACCAACGAACTGCGTGCCCGCGGTGTGACGACGATCTTCGCGGTCCAGACCCACGATCTCTTTGGATCGACGAGCGAAATGCCGATCACTGGCGTCCCTGCGATGACCGACAACATCATCTTCCTCCGCTATGTCGAGTTGCGGTCACAGTTCCACCGCCTCATCTCGCTTGTGAAGATAGGTGAAAGCGACTATGATCCGACGATCCACGAGTTCCAGATTACCCGACACGGCATAGATGTGGCTGCAACGTCCGAGAGCGCCGAGGCGATTCTAACAGGGGTGGGTCGTCCACGTCTCCCAGATCCTCCTGCACCATAGTCGTCGCACAGACGCTTCTCGCGCCTTCTTGAAGACCAGTCATGAAAACGATCCTGATCGTTGAGGATGAACGCGCGATTGCCGCGTTGCTCAGCACGGTCCTTGAGGATGAGGGCTACCGAGTCGTGATGGCCACGAACGGCCGAGAGGGACTCACACGTCTCGCCGAGAGCCTCCCCAATTTAATCCTCTGCGACGTAATGATGCCGCTCCTCGATGGGATCGAGATGTGCCGGACCCTCCAGACCAACCCGGCCTATCGGTCAGTTCCCATCGTCCTGATGACAGCTGCCCGCAGGTCGTTCAGCAGAGATCATTGCAACTACGCGACCGTCCTGTACAAGCCCTTCGAGCTCGATCGCCTCCTGGAGACGGTCGCTCACCTGATCGGCGGAACTGATTCTTGAGGAGCGCACCGCGACCCGCCCACCATGAACAATTTCGGAGCTACCCTCCTCCAGTTCGTACCGTTTCTGATCATTATTGTCCTGGCAAACATGGGCGAAGGGGCGCCGTTGTTCCGCTGGCTTACCTACGGCGCCTCGATCCTGATGAACCTCGCCCTGATACTTATCGGCGGCGTTCTTGCGGTGCTCGCGCTGACCCCGGCGCCCAATCTGCCGGCCGGCGTGCAGGTTCCCTTCCAAAACCCCGGGGCCGGAGCGATTATCCTCGCTGCCGGCCTGGTTGGCTTTCTGCCGTTGGTGCCGGCAGTGCGCCGGGGGCTGGCCCGCCGGATCCCAATTGACCCAACCCACACCGTCCATACAACCGCCCTGGTCTTCGCCATCTACCTGGTCGGCCTCACGAGCGCGCAGTTCTTCGTTGACTTTCGCCAGCTGGTCGCCTCTGGTGTCGTCCTCACCCCGGGTGCCGCCTGGGCGCAAAGCCTGGCGTTCATCCTCTTCGGCGTTTTGGGCGTCGGTTTCGGGATACGGCGCTCCTGGTCCGAGACGCTGGGCCGGCTCGGCCTGACTCGTCTCACCGGCCGCCAGGTCGCGCTCGCCCTGGGGATCATGCTGGTGCTGCAACTCTTCGACCTGGCCGTCAGCTACGCGTGGTTCGCGGTCGCGCCGGGCTCGTTCCAGCAACTCAGCGATATCACCCGCGGCCTCTTTCGCCGCTTCGCCGGCCCGCTGGGTGCGGTTACCCTGGGTCTGTCCGCCGGTCTGGGTGAGGAGATCCTCTTCCGCGGCGCGGTCCAACCCCGTTTCGGCCTCTGGCTGACGACCTTGCTCTTTGCCCTCGGCCACGCGCAATACGCCATCAGCCCGGCGCTGGCCGAGGTCTTCGTGATCGGGCTGATCCTGGGCATCGTCCGCAGGCGCGAGAATACGAGCACTGCCATCCTGATTCACGCCACCTACAACGCCCTCAACGTTTTGATGGTCCCTCTGGCCCCAGGGCCGTGAGGAGCTCAAGGAACTGAGGGAAGGTCTCATTCGCCGGCACTCACGTGTATGGGTTGACCGCTCGCGAATCGAAAACAGCTCTGCTTTGATGGACGTATGAACGACATCTCCGAACGCCGCCTGAACATCGCCGCACTGCGGCAACGCCTGCGCGAGCTGGAGCCTGGTCCGGGCAACGCGCCTGCCAGGCTCATCCCGCCCGGACCGAGTGGGCGGACCATCGCGACCGTTCTGCCGGGCCGCGAGCTGCACAACAGCGCCGGGAGCTGCTATGTGGCCGAGTCGCACTACCCGCCCGACCATCGCCACGGTGGGGTGGCCCTCGCCGAGCTGTGGGAGCCGCACGGTCCAGCCCTGGCCTGTCTGGCCAAAGATGACAACCTGGCCGACTTCGACTTCCGGCGCGCAGTCTTCCTGGACACCGAGACCAACGGCCTGGCAGGGGGCGCCGGAACCTACGCCTTCCTGGTGGGTCTGGCCTACTTCGAGGGCGAGACCTTCTGTCTGCGCCAGTTCTTCCTGCGCCATCCGGGTGAAGAGCCGGCCCTCCTGGCCGAGCTGGAACCGCTGCTGGCCCGGTTTGATGGCATAGTCAGCTTCAACGGCAAATGCTTCGACCTGCCGGTGCTCGAGACCCGCTTCATCCTCGCCCGTCGCCGCCCCCCGCTCAGCAACTGCGCGCACCTCGACCTGCTCCACCCGGCACGCAGGCTGTGGAAACTCCGCCTGGAGCGCTGCGCTCTGGGCGATCTCGAGCGGCACATCCTCGCAACCGAGCGACCTGAGAGCGACATTCCCGGCTGGTTGGTGCCACGCTACTATAACGACTACCTCCGCACCGGGGACGCCAGCCTGCTCAAGAACATCTTCGCCCATAACCACCACGACTTGTTGGCCCTGGCTGCCCTCAGCGTCCACATGGCGCAGCTCTGCGCCAGTGGCGGAACCGATGGCGCCCGTGCAACGATCTACTACGGCAGCGACCTCTTCTCACTGGCCCGGCTCTACGAGGAGACGAACCGCCCGGCCGAGGCCGAAGCCACCTATCGCCGCGCGCTTCGCATGCCACTCGCCCCCCACCTCCGAGTGGAGACCGTGCGCCGGCTGGCACTGCTTTTCAAACGCCAGGGGCGTTGGGAGCCCGCAACCAGCATTTGGCAAAAGCTCGTCGGCCGGGGTGAGTTGTTCCCCTACGAGGAGTTGGCCAAATACTTCGAGCATCACGCCCGCGACCTCGTCGCGGCCGAGCGCCTGGTCCTGGAGGCGCTGCGCGAGCACCAGCGAGGCCGCCTCCGCCTGCGCCACGAGGAGGTCGC
>DOUV01000386.1 GCA_003520455.1 Chloroflexota bacterium
CGAGGCCGGCCGAAAGCCGGCCCAACCGGCTGAGGCCGGCCGCCAGCAGTATGAAGGCGGCCAGCGGCAGGACCGGTGCGAGCCAGAAGAGCCGGGCCGCGTTCATCCCCTCAGCTCGGCGACCTCGTCCACGTTCGAACTGCCCCGTTGCCGGAAGACAAGCAGCATCAGGCCGAGACCGGCGGCCATTTCGACGGCGCCGACCGTCACGGCGATGATGGCAAAGACTTGTATGTCGAAGTTATCCGGCCGGACGAAACGCCAGAAGGCAACAAGAGTCAGGATCGCCGCGTTCAGGATGATCTCGACGCTCATGAGGACCATGATGGCGTTGCGCTGGGAGAGGACGCCGGCCACACCGATGCTGAAGAGCAGCGCGCCGACGACGAGGTAGGGAACCAATCCAGGGCCGGTCACGTGTGACCTCCGTGGTGCTCACCGGGTCCAGCCGGCTCGGGCGGCGCCTCGACGAGCACCAGATTCATCCCGCAGACCGGGCACTGTCCGGGGCCGGCTTGCTGGATCTCGCGGTGCATCGGACAGGTGTGGCGGGTCGCCTCAAGCCTTGTCGTTTCGGCCGGCTTGCGCGTCGGTGGGGCGCCCTCGCGCTTGGCGAAGATCACCGCGCCGGTGATCCCCGCCAGAATCAGGAACGCCGCTCCCTCGAACCCGATCATGTAGCGTGAGAGCAGCAACTCACCAACCATAACCGTGGCGTCTTGAGTGGGACCGGCCGGGGAGAGCGGCCACGCCGCCCGGATCACGAGCCCGGTCAGCAGCACGGCCGAAGCGGCACCGACCACCAACGCCCAGGGAAGTTGGACGGTCGACATCGCCATATCCACCATCATCTGATAGTGCTGGCGGGGCGTCATGCCCGCCATGCCTGCGCCAGGCTCCTCAGGCGTGCCATGCTGCCCGTGCATCTCGTCGTGCCCACCCGCATCATCATGGTGGTGGGCCTGATCGCTCGCCTGCTGTTCCTCGCTCCTGACCATGGAGCCGTCCGACTCATGCTCACGCGAGACCGGCTGTTGCTCACTGGCAGCAATGAGGTTCATCCCGCAGACCGGGCATTGGCCGGGTTGGTCACGGCGGATTTCCAGGTGCATCGGACAGGTATAGCTCTCAGAATGATCGATCGAGGGCCGCGCCTCTTCCAGCTCTTCCCGCGGGACCAGCGCCATCCCGCACTGCGGGCACTCACCCGGCCCCGCGGTACTCACCTCCGGATGCATGGGGCACGTCCAGTCACCGGCCGGCGCAGCGAGAGGCGTCTCCTTCTCGCGAGCGACCGGGGGTGGCCGGCCGCGCGGCATCCTCATCGAGAGGGCCCCAGGACCGGGGAGATTCATCTTGCGCTTCATATCCCACATCATCTCACCGCCGGGGTCCAGCATGATCATGACCATGAACAAGATCATCACGAGCATACCGCCCACGTTCATCATGATCTGGATCGCGGCGAGCAGGTCGGCATCCAGCAAAACAAAGAGACCTGCAATCGCGACAAAGCACGACATGAGGGCCAGGCCGGCCCGGTACATGCTCATCGTCAAGAGCATCCCCGCTGCCGTCGTCAGGGCCACGCCGGCCAGGCTCAGGAACATCACCCACTCGACCAGGCCGCTCACCGGGCACCTCCGCCCAGGACCAGAATGAGAACACCCACCAGTGCAACGTTCACGAGCGAGGCCGGCAAGAGAATTTTCCAGGCGAGGCCCAGCATCTGATCGTGACGCAGCCGTGGCGCGAACCGGATGGCCCAGAGCACGAGCGTCGCCAGGGCACCGGTCTTGAGCAGAAACCAGATCGGTCCAGGGAGAAGTGGTCCCTGCCAGCCGCCAAAGAAGAGCACAACGCCGATGGCCATCAGCAGCCCAAAAATGGCGTTCAGCCCCACTTTGAAGAGCAGCAGGCGCGGGCCAGCATACTCCGCCAGCACACCGCCCTCGAGTTCGGTGCCGGCCTGCGGGATGTCGAACGGGTGGCGGTAGGACATCACGAGCGCGGCGACCAGGTAGATCGCGAGGCCCAGTGGTTGCCAGACCGCGTACCAGAGGTCTGCCTGCGCCTCCACGATGCGCACAGTTGAGAGCGACTCCGTCGCCATGACAGGACCAATCGCAGCGAAGCCGAGCGGCACCTCGTAGCTAATCAGGATTGCTGCCGCCCGGAACGTGCCGAAAAGGCCCTCTTTCGCGTTCTGGCTCCAGCCGGCGTTCATCATCGCAACGACGAAGGGACCCAGCACCACGATGAAGTAGAAAAGGCCGATCGACGGATTGAAGCCGACAAGGCGCGCCCCGAGGGGGATGACGAGCGCCGCCAGCGCCACGGCAGCCAGGGCGACCAGGGGGGCCGAGCGGAAGAGAAGGCCGTCGGCGCCACGCGGGACCAGGTTCTCCTGGCGCAGAAGCATTGCAGCCTCAGCAAGGGGCAGCACAGCCGCGGTGCGGGCGTGGCGCGGACCGAGGGTCGTGAGCCATTCCAGCACAGCGACAGTGTATGCGCCCACCAGCAACGCGACGAGGACCAGCAGCGCCCGCGCGAACGCTGTCATCCGTCAGCCTCCGCCATCGCCAGGTCGAGGCTGGCGAGCGAAAGCTCGGCGTCGGCCAGCTTCTGGCCCACGAGCATCCCCGGAATAAGGTCCAGCAAGGCCGCCGACGGCCGCTGCCACTCCACTGTGGCCGGTCCCTCACCGCCGCGACTCACCACGTGCAGGCCGAGGCGCCCGCGCGGGCTCTCGACTGCCGCGTGAACCTCGCCCGCCGGCACCCTCCACTGCGCCGAAGACCTGTTGTCTGCTGCCGCCGTCGTC
>DOUV01000668.1 GCA_003520455.1 Chloroflexota bacterium
CTGGAGCATCGCGGAGCGTGGCGCTGATCGCCGCGGCGTTGCTGGCGGTCAGCAAGTGGCACACTGAAATCACGCGTGTAGGCCTGCGCTTCCCGTACGCGCCGTTCGCCGTGGCGCTTCTGCTGATCTTTCTTCTGCGAGCGCTGCGCTCCAACGACCGGCGCGATTGGCTGTTGAGCGGCCTGGCACTCGGCCTCGGGCTGTATGGGTATACGGCCTTCCGCATCGCGCCGTTGCTGGTGCTCGTGGCCCTGGCACTCTGGTGGTGGCGCGGAGTCTGGCGAGGCGGTGCCAGTGCCAGAGCCGCACTGCTCGACAGTGCCCTGGTGCCCCTGACCGCGGCGATCGCCTTCCTCCCGTTGGGTCACTTTGCACTGCAACACCCTGAAATTTTCTGGTACCGCAGTTACACCCGGGCCGCTGAGGGGCTGACGGGCAATCCCTGGTCCATATTCTGGCACAATGTCTGGAATGCAGCGCTGATGTTCCACTGGCGGGGCGACGTTGTGTGGGTCAACACCGTCCCGCGCGACCCGGTCCTCGACCCGCTCACCGGAGCGCTCTTTCTGCTGGGGATCGGCTTCCTCATCGTGCGAGTCGTTCGGCAGCGGCGGCCGGCGGAGATCCTTCTGCTCGTGGGCCTGCCGATTCTCGTGCTTCCCAGCATCCTGGCCCTGGCCTGGCCGGGCGAGAATCCCAGCGTCGTGCGCGCTGGTGGGGCCCTCCCGGTGGTGATGCTGATCGCGGCCTGGCCTCTCGCGGCGCTGGCCCGCGTGCTGGCTGAGAGCGTACGGCGGCCTGTTGGGCGCGGGTTGGCGGCGGTCCTGGTGGGAGGGATCCTGATCGCGGCGGCCGGGCTGAATTGGTGGACGTACAGCGTTGATTATCGGGAGTCCTACGATTTCAATTCCTGGAATACGACCGAGGTTGCGGCCGTCATCCGCCAGTGGGCCCCATCCATCGGTGGGGCTGAGCACGCCTACGTCAAGAGCTTCCCGTACTGGGTCGATACCCGGAATGTTGCCTTTAATCTGGGCGATCCCGACTGGAACAGCGTGATCATGGACATCCGGCAGGTTAAGGTGGGCAATGGCGAGGGGCCGGAACCACGGCTCATCATCGTCAACCTCCGGGACAGGACAGCGTTTCTGACCTTGCAGCGCCTCTGGTCAGGCGGAGAGTACTACCGCTACAAGAGCCGGGTGCCAGGCAAAGAATTTTGGGTTTTTGTGCATCCGGGTTATCCTCGTCCCGCAAGTTTGAACCCTGGCACGTTGGGGCGATGAGCGGGTGATGGCGCGCCTGCCAACGTGCCGTGCGCCAACGCACGAATAGCCGATGCGGAAAGCTGGGTGCTGATGGCCGAGCATCTCTCCTCGCCACGCCATACGTCCTCTCCGTCCTCGCGCGCCCCCATGCCTCGACCGCGGTTGGGACTTTTGCTGTTGGTGCTGGGCGCCCTTGGGTTGGCCGCCCTCGGCCAGGTCTACTTTTTGAAGCGCCCCGCCTTCTTCTGGGACGGGCTCGTCTTCTACCTGCTGGCGGTCCTGGCCTTCACCCTGGCAGGAGTGCGCGTCGACCCTCTCCTCACCCACTCGACCCGTGAGGCGGATGCTGGATTTTGGGGCGAGATGGTGGCTGCGGCGAAACGGGAGCCCTGGCGGGTCGTGGCCCTGCTCCTGGCGGCGACGCTCACCGCCTCGCTGCTACGGCTGTTGCGGATCGAGCCGCAGCTTCCCAATTACAATCAGGCGGTTCTCTTCTGGCTGGGGGCAACCGGCTTCTACATCCTCGCCGTGGCACCGCCGCGTCGCCGTCCGCGCCTCGATTTGGGCTTGTGGTGGGAGATCAACCGGCGGATCGTGCTGGTAGTGGCCGTCGTGCTGCTGGCGGCGCTGGGGTTGCGCGTCTGGCAGTTGGGGAGCATCCCGCCGACGCTTGGAGGCGACGAGGGTTCGCAAGGACTCGAGGCGCTCAAAATACTCGCGGGGGCAATACGCAACCCCTTTGCCACCGGCTGGCTGAGCGTGCCGACGATGAGCTTCTACTTCAACGCGCCGACGATCAAGCTCCTGGGCAACACGATCTTTGCCCTCCGGCTGCCGTGGGCGCTGGTCGGAACGGTCACTGTGCTGGTCGTCTTCTGGTTGGTCACGCGTCTCAAAGGGTTGACACTCGGCCTGATGACCGCCGCGCTGCTGGCCACCTACCACTATCACATCCACTTCTCGCGGCTCGGGTCGAACCAGGTCGCCGACCCCTTCTTCGTTGCGTTGGCGCTCCTCTTCCTCTACCGGGCGCGTGACCGGCGCAGCCCGCTCGACTGGGCCCTCTGCGGCGTGGTTATCGGTCTGGCACAGTACTTCTACGCCGGGGCGCGATTTACCGTCGTGATCATCGCCGTCTTGACCCTCTCCTTCCTGGTGCGGGACGGGGCCCGCTTTTGGCACGAGCAGCGTCAGGGCGTCCTCATCATGCTTGGGGCCGCTGTGGTTACTGCGGCCCCGATGATCCAGTTTGCCATTCGCTTTCCCAACGACTATAACGCCCGCCTGAACCAGGTCGGAATCATTCAGAGTGGGTGGCTCGAGCACGAGCAAGTGGTTCGCAATCAAGGTGCGCTGCCAATTCTGCTCGACCAGACGCGCCGGGCGGCCCTGGCTTTCAACCTCTACCCGGACCGCACCGTCTGGTACGGCTCGCCCAAACCGCTCTTCGACTTTGCGGCCGGCGCCCTCTTCCTCCTCGGTCTGGGATACGCCACCCTGCGCCTGGACGACCGCCGCCTCTTCCCGATGGTCATCTGGTGGTGGGGGGCCATGTTCCTGGGGGGGGCGCTGACGGAGAGTCCGCCTTCGAGCCAGCGGTTGATCACTCTGGCGCCGCCGGCGGTCTTCTTCGTGGCCCTGGCCCTGTTGCGGATCGGCCAAATCGCCCAACGGGCGTGGGGCGAGCGTGATCTCGACCGGCTGACGCCCTACCTGGCGGCGGCCATTCTGGCCCTCAGCCTGAGCAGCGTCAAGTGGTACTTTGTAGATTACACACCGCTGCGCGTCTATGGCAGCTCCAACGGCGTGGTCGCCACCGCGCTGGGAGAGTACGCTCGCGACGTGCTCGGCCCTGACTGGCGGATCTATTTCTTCGGACCGCCGCGCATGTATGTCGGTTTTGGCTCGATCCCCTACCTTGCACCCAATGTCGAGGGAGTGGACATCCATCAACCCCTCACCGTTCCGCCCGACCGAGGGTTGGCGCCGGCTGATAAGGGGGCTGCGTTTGTCTTCCTGCCGGAGCGGCGCGAAGAATTGGCGTTGGTTCGCCAGACGTTCCCGGGTAGTGCGGTGGAGGAGATTCCCTCGCCCCTGGGCGGCACCCCGCTCTTCATCGTCTACCGCGTCCCGCGCGGGCAACTCACCCGGTAAGATCATGTCGCTTCCACCTGCCGGTTCTCGCCCCTGGCCAGCCCTGCTGGTCGCGTTGGCTGTGCTGCTGGCACTGCTTGGGCAGTACCAGTTCACTCGCACCCCGCAGCCGTTGTCATCCGCGCTGCTGCTCTTCACGCTGGCCGTGGTGTGTCTCCTGGCGGCCGAGCGCCTCGCCCAACCGACTCGGGGTGCGGAGGCGTTGCGGGACCCGGCAGCGGGCGAGGAAGGGAGCGCTGCTGACCTCTCCCGCGCCTCGGCCCTTCCGCGCCTCGGCCCGGCCGTGTTGGCGCGCAAGTGGCGCTGGGTCTTGACCGGAGTGGCACTGCTGTTGGGGGCATGGGTCGTCTGGGCGCTCTCGCGCAAGCCGCTCCCGCTGAACAAGAGCGGGCCGGTGGTGCCCTGGTTGCTGGCGTGTGCCCTTCTGGTCGCGGCCTGGGGTGAGAGGCCGCGGACGGGGCGCGTGCGTGCCTGGCTGTCCTGCCACCGCGATGAGCTGGCCGTGCTCACCCTGGTGACGCTGGCGGCGTTGGGGTTGCGGCTCTGGCAGCTCGGCAATGGACCGTTCACACTGAGCGGGGATGAGGGGAGTATTGGTCTGGAACTGCGCCGCATCCTGGAGGGCGAACTGCGGAACCCCTTCACGCTGGGCTTTGGCCCCTTCCCCACACTCTCGTTCTTCGTCGAAGTTGTCCCGGCGTGGATCGTTGGTCTCAACGCCTGGACTCTGCGGCTGCCGAACGCACTGCTCAGCACGCTGGCGGTGCCGGCCCTCTACGCATTGGGCGGCCAACTCTTCGGGCGCCGCACGGCCCTGGCGGCGGCGCTCCTCCTGGCAAGCTACCAGGTTCACCTGCACTACAGTCGGGTCGCGCTCCATGTGGCGGCGGACACCTTCTTCTTCACCGCGACAATGGCGGTGCTGATCTACGGCTTGCGCCATCGGACCGGGCCGTGGCTGTTCGTGCTCGCGGGGCTCTTGGCCGGGGCCGATCAGTACGTCTACACCGGCTCCCGCCTGCTGCCACTCCTGATTGTGGCCTTCCTTGGACTGCTCGTCCTGGTGGCGCCGGAGTGGGTGGCCGGTCAGAGGACCAATTTGCTTGTCCTGGCGCTCACCTTCCTGGTCGTGGCCGGGCCGATCCTCCTGGTCGCGATCCAGCACCCGAATGACTACAACGCGCGCATCAATCAAGTCGGGATCATCCAGAGCGGCTGGCTGGCGCGCGAGCGGGAGATTCGCCACCAGGGCACGCTGCCAATCTTGCTCGATCAATTCCGCCGCGCGTTGTTCGGATTTTCGTTCTACCAGGACCGGACTGTCTCGTACGGTTCTGGTGGCCCACTCGCCAATGCGCCGATGGCGATCCTGCTCTACCTGGGGCTGGGACTAAGCCTGCTCCGCTGGCAGCAATCGGGTTTCGCTTTACTCTCGCTCTGGTTTTGGGGAGGGCTTATCGGCGGTGGCGCCCTGACGGTCAACCCCCCGACCAGCAACCGGTTGGTGGCGATTACGCCAGCGGTGGTGCTGTTGGCGGCGGTGGCACTCTCTGAGAGCGCCCGCCTCCTGGCAGTGGCGCTCGACGTGCACCGCCCCCGCCGCTGGGCGCTTGCGGTCACGCTGGTGGTTGCCGTCTTTCTAGCGCTGCTCGACGCGCGCTTCTATTTCCAGAAGTACCTCCCATCGCACCGGTTCGGCGGCGGCGAGGCGTTGATTGCGACTCAACTGGGTTACGATCTCGCAAGACTGTCGCCGGCGCCACATCTCTACTTCTTCGGGCCGCCGCGCATGTGGAGCGGCTTCTCCACGCTCGTCTTTCTGGCGCCCGAGGTTCCGCGCGACGATGTGGTCGAGCCGCTGACGACGCCGGAGGCGCTCGATCGGCTGGTGCGATTGGACCGCGACGCGTTCTTCATCTTCCTACCTGAGCGAGCGGGCGAGCGGGCGCTGGTCGCCCGGCGCTACCCCAGCGGCGAGATGCGCGAGGCTCGTTCGCCGGACGACCGCGAGGTGATATATTACTGGTATTTCGTGCCACGCTCGGCGTTAGGCGGCTAGGCGCCGAACGGGGCCGTAGAACATCGGTCACGTCGTCGTTGCGCGGGTGGGGGACCATGGTTCGGAGGAACCGCGTGAGCGGTCGGAAGCGCGCTGGAGGGGCGCACGGCCGTGCGCCCCTCCGAACCGGAAAGCGCCTTCACACGGTGCTCTGCAATCGTCTCGGCGACGCCTTGACCGGCGCTATAGGAGGACCTCATGGCGAAGTCAAGACGCAAGCACGGCCATGTCCGGCTCACCTGTCCCCACTGCGGGCGCAACGTCAGTGTGCAGCGGCCGCAGCGCTTCCAGCCGGCCATGCCTTGCCCGAACTGCCGGGTTCCGATCAATGCCACCCTGATTCTTGCCGCCGAGGCTGCTCTGCATGCTCCGGAAGCGGGGCCAGAAGGAGCGGCGAACGAGCCGGGCGGCGCCGAGGCCGAGGAACGGGGGGCCGGGGAAGCGGATGGATAGGCGGGAAGGCGAATCTCGCGCTCCTCTGCGCCCCTCGCTTCCAGCGGCCTTTCAGTCCTGCCGACCAAGCGGAGCGCGCACACGTTTTTTGATAGACGATCCCTTCTGCTCGACGCATTTGCAATTGCTGGCTCGCTGTGGTACAACCTTCCACGCTTATGCCAACGGGGACGACCGTCTGTCCGGTTTCAGCGCCGCTCGGGAGACGCCCACTGAAACCCAGTCATCGCCCCCGTTTGTTGTGAAGGAAGCGTTCGGCGTTTGACTCCCAACCGTTGATTTCCGATTGGCAAGGGATACTCCGGTTCCCCGACCTCGGCCCGGTTCCTTGCGGATGGCCAGCAACGGTTCGGTCGGAATTGAAGGCTGAGGGCTGAGTGCGATCTGAAAGTCTTCTCCCATGAGCGAAAGCAGCCTGCCGTTTCCCCAGGCCGGCCCCGGTCCCGAAGCGGCCCATCCAGACACGCACCGTTGGGGGTGGGCCGAGCGCCTCGAGTCCGCGGTCACCAGCCGCACGATGATCCCGATCTGGCTGGGTACGATTCTCATCTTGGGGGCGATCTTCCGGTTCACCGGTTTGGACTGGGATCAGGGCCAGCATCTCCACCCGGACGAGCGGTTCCTGACGATGGTGGAGACCGCCCTTCAGTGGCCGCAGGAACAGTTCCTGGCCACCTATTTCAATGAACCCGGCTCGACGCTGAATCCGCGCAATGTCGGCTACGGGTTTTTCGTCTACGGCGATTTCCCCATCATCCTCATCAAGCGCATCTCGATCGCCCTCGACAAAACGGGGTACGATCAAGTTCACCTTATCGGTCGGGCCGTGGATGCAGTCGTTGATCTGGCCACGCTGTTGGCGCTGTTCCTCCTGGGCCGCAAGCTCTACCGAGATGACCGGGTGGCGCTGTTGGCGGCACTGCTCTACGCTATGGCGGCGCTGGCGATCCAGCAGTCGCACTTTTTCGTCGTCGATAACTTCAGCGCTTTCTTCGTGACCGTCGCGCTCTATTTCATGGTGCGGGTCTTCGAGCACGGTCACTTCTGGAATTACATCCTGGCAGGTGGCTTCATCGGGCTGGCTCTGGCGAGCAAAATCTCGATCTACTCGATCGTCTTGGTGATGGTGGTTGTGGGCGCCTACCGTCTCTACCGCGCCTGGCAGGACCCCGAGCGCGACCCGGCGGTGGCCTTTGAGCAGATCGCTGTTCGCCTGGTCATCAGCGGGGTGGTGGCCTTCCTGGCCTTCCGCGTCTTCCAGCCCTACGCCTTCAAGGGGCCGGGATTCTTCGGAATCGGGCTGGCGGAGCGCTGGCTTGAGAATGCCAAGGAGGCGCGCGCCTGGGTCTCGGGTGAGCGCGACGCGCCGTTTGCCCACCAGTGGACCAACCGCACGCCGATCCTCTTTCCCTTGAAGAACATGATCTTCTGGGGCATGGGCGTCCCGCTGGGCCTGACGGCCTGGCTGGGCTGGTCGGTGGCGGCCTGGCAACTGCTGCGCCGGCAGCGCTGGGTCCATCTGCTCCCCGTGACCTGGACGGTGATTCTCTTTGGCCTGCTGGGCACCCAGTGGGTCAAGTCGATGCGCTACTTCCTGCCGATCTATCCGACGCTGATCCTGCTCGGCGCCTGGTTTCTCGTCTGGCTCTGGGATCAGGCCAAGGAGCGTGACCCGGCTTTGGCCGCGCGCACGCGTGGGCTGCTCGCCTGGACGCCGACCAAAGCGGGGGCGGTGCTGGGCGTTGTCGTGGTGGGCACGCTCCTCTACGCGATCGCGTTCACCACGATCTACACCCGGCCGCACACGCGCGTGGCCGCCTCACGCTGGATCTACGCCCATGTCCCACCCGGGAGCATTATTGCGAACGAGACGCAGTGGGATGATGGCCTGCCGCTGCGGGTTGACGGCAAAGACGGTTTTGGTGGGATGTACACCGGCTTGAATCTCGATATCACAGCCGAGGACTCGCCCGAGAAGATGGAGCACGTGCTGGATGTGCTCGACCAGGCCGAGTATCTGTTCATCTCGAGCAACCGCCAGTACGATTCGATGCCGCGCCTGCCGATGCGCTTCCCGATGGTGATCAAGTACTACGATGCTCTCTTCAATGGGCGACTTGGCTTCGAGCGGGTGGCGGAGTTCACCTCCTACCCGCAGCTGTTCGGGATCCAGTTGCCCGACCAGGGGGCTGAGGAGGCCTGGAGCGTCTACGATCACCCTCGCGTCCAGATCTTCAAGAAGACCCCCGCCTACAGCCGTGCCAGGGTAGAGGCTATCCTGGGGAGCACGAACTGGGACGCAATCATCCAACTCTGGCCCAAACAGGCGACCAAAACCAAGGATGCTTTGCTGCTGACGCCTCAGGAGCAGCGGATCTACCAGGCCAGCGGCACCTGGTCGGCGATGTTCGACCCGACGAACGTGGTCAATCGCTTCCCGGTGCTGATTTGGGTGCTGGGCGTCCTGCTGATGGGGCTCGTTGGCCTGCCCTACGTCTGGCTCGTGGCCGGGCCGCTGCCCGATCGAGGGTACGCGTTCGCCAGGCCGCTCGGGTTGTTGTTGGTTGGGTGGCTCGTTTGGTGGCTGGCGAGCTTGAAGCTCGTGACCTTCTCAGTCGGTGGCATCGCGTTGAGTGTGGTTCTACTGGCTCTGGGTGGAGCGGCGATCACCCTCGTCCGGCGCAGAGCGTTCGTCGCCTGGCTGGAGGCAAACCGGCGCCTGCTCGTGATAGAGGAAGGGCTCTTCTGGGCCTTCTTCGTGCTGGTGCTCTCTGTTCGCTGGGCCAATCCCGACCTCTGGCACCCTGTGCTCGGCGGTGAGAAGCCGATGGACTTCGCCTTCCTCAACGCCATCATCAAATCGGTCTACTTCCCGCCCTACGACCCCTGGTTCGCGGGCGGCTACATCAACTACTATTACTTCGGCTTCGTCCTGGTGTCGACGCTTATCAAACTCGTCGGGGTGGTGCCCTCTATTGCCTACAACCTCACCGTTCCGACGCTCTTCGCCTTCCTGGCGCTGGCGGCCTTCGGGGCGGCGCTCGCCCTGGTGAGCGGCAGCGGCCACCAG
>DOUV01000672.1 GCA_003520455.1 Chloroflexota bacterium
CGGAAGTCTCCGACCACGCGTCCACGGCGACGACTTGACCGATGTTCTAGCCCATAGTGACGATGATCCCGGTCGCGTCCCTCCTGAGACAGTGAATCGTCGAGCCCAGGGCTTGTTTCCAGCGAGGGGCGATGAAGCCCTCACGTTGCATGACAAGAGATAGCTGGCAAGCCCCACAGGCCCAGTGTGGATCCAGCATCAGGTCCTGCGGTTGGAACCGGCCGTGGCCACATCCTTAAACTTCGCTCTGGCCTGGGCCAACATCCCTGGCGAAAGATCTACCCCCTCGTAGGAACCGAACCATACCTGCAAGGCCCGCAACCGCTCGAGATTGGCCCCTGTGCCGCCGCCCAGATCCAGCACGCGCCCACCGGCCGGGAGACGGGTTAAGAACGCCCGATCAAGGGCGACGTAGGCGCCGTGCTCCAGCCGGTCCTGCCAGATGAAGGCCGCCTTCTCGTCATAGCTCACGATGGCCCGGTAGAGGGATGGAACCGAGATGGGCGCTTCCTGCAACAGAGCCAACCCCTGGCTCGCTTCACCCGCACCAGTGGTCGAACTCCACAATACAAAAGCCTGCGTGTTCAATCGAGATGACCAATTGATGCGGACCTAACCGGGTCGGGTCATACTCGACGTACGCCATCTCGGCGACCGCGTTGACGTAGACCGATGCGACGCCAGAGACCACCGCGAGAGCACGCTCGACGGTACACGCGCCATCCTCGCAGCGGCCCAGCCCATCGATTTGGAAGGTAATCGCTTGGTTCTTCATTCCCAGTCCCCTGGCTGGTTGTTCGCCCCAGATTGCCGGCGTGGGTACGCCGATCGCTCTTTCTCCTAGGCCACGCTCGGCGGCGGGTTAGTAGTAACATCGCCGTCCACGAGCAGGCGGCCACGAGATGGGAACGGGGTATGCAGAGGCCGGGTGGCGATGGTGGCCATCAGCGCGTCCGGCACCGATTCGGCGGGATCCTCCCGAACGAGGTACAGGCGCCCGGTGTAGCCATCGGTTGCGGCGATGGATCAGCGGCCCTGCTGGCTTCTGGCCGGTACGGAGAAACGCTGGGTCGGGTTTGACGCCGTTGTCAGACCCGACCCGGCCCGGTGTGGACGTTGTCACGCCTGCTCTCCGCATGGAACGCGGTGCCGAGCCAGCGCTTTTACAAAACCCCGGCCCGGCACAGACCCGCCGCGCCCGGGCGCTCCTCCTCCAACGAATGCCCGCTGCGCGGTAGCGAGCCTCGACCGGCCGCGCGTGGGTGCCCCAGGCAGGGAGCAGGTGGCCTGGATGCTTCTACCTGGCTTGCGGTTGCGCCAGGAGCCGGTAGCCCGCCAGGAAAGCGGCCGCCGCACCCAGGATGATGCTGGACCACACAGCGACGCCGACGGCGCTGAAGCCCAGAACGAAGGGCGCGATCACCGCCAACAGGCCTGCGATGACAACCACCCCGTACTCCCAGGTAGCCGCATCCCTGGCGGCGGCCTTGTACCCTGAGACCAGCGCCATGACGGCGCCCAGGATGAGGCTGGACCATAGGGCGCCGACGTTATCGTTGTAGCCCAGGACGAAGGGCGCCAGGATGAGTGCCAGACCCAGAATGCCGGTAACCCAGTACATCTCACTCACCTCCTTCCGTGAGGAAAACGGTGGTCGGCTCTGACCACCGCACGAAACCGACAGCACGACTTGGAGAGTATCCTCGACCAGTTGGGACGGCCGGTTCTCAATGGGAATGGTGGCCCCCGTGACCACCCATTCCCATGGTACCCGCAGTGTACCTGTGGGGATCCTTCTCGAAGGCCACCTTACAGCCGGGAGAGCAGAAGTAGTAGGTGTTCCCCATGTGCTCTGCTCGGGCCGCTGCCTTCTTCTCGTCGACCTCCATGCCGCAAACGGGATCTATGGCCATGTGGTGTCATCTCCTTTCTGACCTCGTGAGGGCTGCTTTCATGAAGAGCATACCGCGGGCACCAGCGCCGGACAACCGCTATTCGGACCGGTGGAGGACACGCCATTTGGCCTGGTGAGGGGAATATCAACGAGCGGGAGCGTCGTCACTGCTGCCGTGTAGGCCATTCGGCGGGTCGGCGCGCGGGCAGATCAGCGCTTGTGGACAGCGGTTCCGTCTGCCATGCTTTTGTGGGCAGAAGAGCCGCTGCCCGACTGAGCGAATACGTTGCCGGCAGTGCCTGACGATCTCGGCGGCCTGCCGGATCGAGAAACCAGGTGAGAAGATGACCGATCGGCTGCAGGTGGCCTCGAAGAGCGAGGTGGTGATCGAGCGCCTCTCCGGGGCATTGGAGCGGCATGGTTTTTGGGCCTACCGCAGTTTTGACCTGCGGAACGTGCTCGCGGCCCTGCCCGACTGCGGGTGCCCGCACCATGGCACGAGCCAGTGCACCTGCCAGTACGCCATCTTGCTCGTCTACGGCGCCGGGCACGCCCCGGTGCTGATCGTGGTGCATGGGCGCGACACCTGGACGTGGCTCACCATCCCGGAGGCCGGCGATCTCGCCGCGACGATGCGGCACCGCGTTCGGGAGATTGCGCTGGCGACCCTGCGGGACATGGAGGAGCAGGGGTCTTCCGCCCCACCTGGTTGAGCCTGTAGCAACCGCCACCTGGCGCCACTATTGCCTGGGGAGAAGCGAGGGCTGGCGGCGCGATGCAGTACTTCCAGATTCTGCTGATCTTCGGCCTCGTCCCCTTCTTGGGGCTGGCCCTGGTGGCGCGGCACCGTTTCCACCGCTACCAAGGGACCTTCTTCTGGGTGGTGGTCTTCATTCTATGGGTCAGCGTCCCCTGGGAGCGGGCCTCGGTGGATCGCATTTGGTCTTATTCCCCCGAGGTGATCCTGGGACCCCGCCTGCTGGGCATTCCCCTGGAGGAGTACGCCTTCTTCGTGCTCGACGGCCTGCTGGTGACCGCCCTTGTCGTGCTGCTGCGCGGCAGGAGGTCTCAGCGTGACTGAGTTCCTGCCCCGCTTCACCTACCTGGGCTATCAGACATACTTCATCGGGCTGGCGCTGGCGATCGAGTGGGGGCTGCACTATCGCCGGCTGTGGCGGCAGCGCAGGCACATCCTGGTCGCCGTGGCACTTATCACCCTCTACGGTGGCGGGCTGGACGCCTGGGCGGTGAGCCAGGGGTGGGGGTGGTTCAACCCGCGCCTGATCACCAACGTCTGGTTCGGCCCGCTGCTGCTGGAGGAGCTGACCTTCTGGATTGGCACTGCGCTGGCGACGGTATCGGCCGCCCACATCTTCACCGACCTCGAGGAGGCAGGTACTCCCTGGTGGCGCTTGCCGGCCGATTTCATCGTCGACGCCGACGCGGTGCAGGCATTGAAAGAGTGGACACGGTCGTCGCCGGGAAGCACCTAGGCGGGCCATTTTGCCCATTCCCCACGGAGCCAAACGGCGCTGGTGAGAACCTCGTGGGACGGGAGAGAATGGGGATGCTGGAAAGGGGGCTTGTGAGGGGGAGGGGTTCGCGTTCCGCCCCCGCCCCGGCCATCACGGCCGCGCTCGACGGCGAGCGTTCCCTCTCGACCGAGGAGGCCACGATGGATCCACAACGGAAGAAATCCGGTTCGGATGCCATCTGGCTGGTCGTGGCCATCATTGCTGCGTTGACCCTCACGGCCGTGCTGAGCAGGCCCAGTAATGACCAGCCGAGCATCCCACTCAGTGAGGTCGCCACGCTGGTGGAGACGGGCGCGGTGCGCAAGATCACGCTGCGTGGCGATGCCCTGTACGGCGAGAAGGTGGATGGATCTCTCTTCACCTCCCGCAAGGAGAAGGATGTCAGCCTGATGGCGGCGCTCCAGGCGCTGGGTGTCAGTCCGGAGCGTCTGCGCCAGACGGCGATTGCGGTACAGTCGCCAGGCATTGATAGGGCCTGGCTGGTCTGGGTCCTCGTGGATGGCGGGGCCTTCATCGTCGTGCTCTACCTGTTGAGCCGGTCCGCTTCGGAAGGCGAGTCGACCCTGCCACAGGTCCGCCATCCGGCCCGGCGGTATCAGCGGGGAGAGAAGCCCACGATCTTCTTCTCCAATGTTGCCAGCCTGGAAGAAGCGAAGGTAGAGTTGCGCGAGGTGGTCCAGTTTCTGCAATGGCCCGCCAGGTTCGCCCACTTCGGCGCCCACGTACCGAGGGGCGTGCTGCTGGCCGGGCCGCCGGGCTGCGGCAAGACTTTGCTGGCAAAGGCTGTGGCGGGAGAGGCGGGCATGCCCTTTTTCAGCACCTCCGGTCCGGAATTCGTTGAGATCTTCGCCGGCGTGGGCGCGGCCCGGGTGCGGGCCCTCTTTGCCCAGGCCCGGCAGAACGCTCCGTGCGTGGTCTTCATCGACGAGATCGACGCCCTCGGGCGCCACCGAGGTGCCGGGGGAGTTGGGATCAACCCCGAGGGGGAGCAGACGTTGAACCAACTCCTGGTCGAGATGGATGGCTTCCAACGCGACGAGACGGTTATCGTCCTGGCAGCTACCAACCGCCCCGATATTCTCGACCCGGCGCTGCTGCGGCCCGGCCGCTTCGACCGTCGGGTGGTGGTGGGGCTGCCGGATCAGGCCGGACGTGCGGCCATCCTGAAGGTCTGTGCATGGGGCAAGCCTCTGGCTCTGGACGTCGATCTGACGATCATCGCGCGGCAGACACCCGGCTTCTCGGGCGCCGATCTGGAAGGGATGCTCAACGAGGCCGCGATCCTGGCTGCCCGGCGCCGCCGGCGCGACATCAGCATGGCCGAACTCCAGGAGGCGGTCGAGAAAGTGCGGGCCGGTCCCAAGCGCACGAGCCGCGTGCTCAGCCCGGCCGAGCGCGACGTGGTGGCCTATCACGAGGCAGGCCACGCGCTGGTGCGCAGCCTGCTGCCGGGCTGCGACCCTGTGCGCCAGATCTCCATCGTCCCGCGTGGAACCCACCTGAGCGCCACCTTGAGCCTGCCGGAGACGGAGCGGAACGTTCGCACCCGGGTCGAACTGGAAGACGAACTGGCCGGACTCCTGGCCGGGCGGGTCGCCGAGGAGGTGATCTTCGGCGATGTGTCTACCCTCTCGGCCGATGAGCTGGCGCAGGCCACGCAGTTGGCCTGCCGGATGGTCACCCGGTTCGGCATGAGCGAACGCGTGGGGCCGCTGACCTACGGCCAGCATCACGAACAGAGCTTCCTGGGTCAAGAGCGCGAGCGGCGTGAGTACAGTGAGGCCACCGCGCAGGCCATTGACGCCGAGGTTATCCGCCTGGTGACCCAGGCCTACCGGCGCGCCCGGACCCTGGTGACGAACCACCGGCCTGTTCTGGCCGAACTGGCCCGAAAACTCATGGAAAGCGACGCGGTCGAAGGCGACGAAGTGGCGGGCTTGATGACGGAGGCAGGACTTGAGCCGGTTCAAGGAGGAGCCTGGGCTTTCTCCCTGGAAACCTCCGACTTGAAAAGGGCGAGAGAGTGAGAACTGCTGGAGGGAAGGTATGACAGATAAAACGCTACGACTCGGACGTCTGTTTGGTATCGAACTCAGGCTCGACTACTCCTGGTTCATCATCTTCGCCCTGGTGACCTGGTCTCTGGCCTGGCATTCCTTCCCGATGATTCATCCCGGCTTGCCGGTCGGGGTCGCCTGGGCGATGGGCGTGGTGACAGCCCTGCTCCTCTTCGCCTCCGTCCTGGCCCACGAGCTGGCCCACAGCTTTGTCGCCCAGGCGCAGGGGATACCAGTACGCGACATTACCCTCTTCATCTTCGGCGGGGTCGCGCACATCGGCGAAGAGTCCAGGAGCGCCCGTGGGGAGCTGCTGATGGCCCTGGCCGGCCCGCTCGCCAGCCTGGCCATCGCCGTCCTCTTTGGTCTGCTGGGGTTCAGCGTGCCGCCCGGCTCGCCCCTTTCCACCCTGGGGCGCACGCTGGCCTGGATCAATGCGGCCCTGGCCCTCTTCAACCTCATCCCCGGCTTTCCGTTGGACGGCGGCCGGGTCTTCCGGGCCATCGTGTGGGCCGTTACCGGCAACCCGCAACGGGCCACCCGGCTCGCTGCGGGGCTGGGCCGGGTGGTGGCCATCGGCTTCATCCTCTGGGGCCTCTGGCAACTCTTCGGCGGCAGTTGGAGCGACGGGCTGTGGATCGCCTTCATCGGCTGGTTCCTGTACACGGCTGCGACGAGCAGCATGCGGCAGGCCGCCCTGCAAGACCTGCTGAGGGGCCACACGGTGCGCGAGGTTCTCATGGACGATTGCCCGCGAGTCCCCCCAACGCTGAACTTGCAGCAATTGGTGTATGGCACCGCACTGCTCAGCGGACGGCGGTGCTTCCCGGTCATGGACGATGGCCGGCTGCTGGGGGTGATTACCATGCGTCGCATCAAAGCGGTGCCGCGCGGGCAGTGGCCGGTCACCACGGTCGGCCAGGCGATGATCCCGGTCGGAGAGCTGCGCACGGCAGGGCCGGACGAAGAGCTGTACGAGGCCCTGACACGGATGGCGGCGGCGAACGCGAACCAGCTCCTGGTGGTGGACGACGACCGCTGGGTGGGGATGGTGGCGCGGGACAAGGTCCTGAACTTTATCGAGGGCTGCCAGGTGGCCTTCAAGAAACCGCCGCAGACGTACGCCGGCCAGGAGGGAAGGCGGTAGGGTCAGCTTGCGGCAGGCTGTTTGGCCCGTCCCTCATCGGGCCAAACGGCGCTGGTGAGAACTCGGTGCGCGGGGGGAGAATAAAGATGCCGGAAAGGGGGTTTGCGAGGGGGAGGGGTAGGATGCCGGACTCGTCAAGCATCAAAGCCGCCACTGAACTGAGGGGGTGGAGGGAGGTCTATGATGACCTACGACGTGATCATCGCGGGGGCCAGCTTCGCCGGGCTGGCGGTGGCAGCACAACTGCGAGGCAAACGGGTGCTGCTGGTGGATCACAACCCTGTTGGCACGGGACAAACCTCGGCCTGTGGGACCCTGGTGGTCACCCTGCGCGCCCTGGGTTTGGAAGCGGCCATCCTTCAGGTCCACGACCGGCTGGTGTTCCACACGCCAGGTCGCACTTTTGTCTACCCGGTGGCCGAGCCTTTCTGTACCTTTGACTACGCCGCCTTGTGCCGGCTGCTGCGGGTGGGGAGCGACGCCGAATTCAGGCAGGCCGCCGCCTTGGGTCTGGAAGAAGGCGGCGTGCAGACCTCACAGGGCACCTTCCCCGCCAGGATCATCGTGGACGCCTCGGGCTGGCGGGCCGTGTTGGGCCGTCGTCTCCGGCCCGACCTGGCGCCCCGTGACCGGCTGAACTTCGGGCTGGAGACTACCGTGCCCTACCAGGATGAGGGGCTCCATTTCTGGTACGATCCGGGCGGGCTCCTCCCGATGGGAGTGACCTGGGCCTTCCCGATTGGCGCCCTCAGCCGCATCGGCATCGGCAGCTACCGGGGCGAGAGCCGCCTGGGCGGGCCCCTGGATCGGTTCCTCACACGCCTGAACCTGCAGCCGGATGGCCGGCACGGCGGCTACTTTCCGCACACCCTGCGCGATCCGGTAGTCGGCGACCTGTTCCTGGTCGGGGACGCGGCCGGGCAGTGCCTGGGGCTGACCGGCGAGGGCATCCGCCCGGCCCTCTTCTTCGGAACCCACCTGGGCCGGCTGCTGCGAGCGGTGCTGGACGGGGAGATGCGCCTGGAGGAAGCCCGGACCGCCTGCCGGGCGCTGGTGGCGGCCCGCAAGCCGGGCTACGACTTGCTGTGCCTGGCCCAACGTCTGCTGCCCCGCCTGCCACTGCCCCTGGTGGAAGGCGTGATGGCCTGCGTCAACCGGCCCGCGGTGCTGCGCCGTGTGCTGGCGTACTACGTGCGGGCCTTCTGGCTGAACGTGCCGCCGGGTGCCACTCGTCAAGTGAGCACCCTGCGGCGAGAAGCGGCGACCTGAGGATCGCCAGGGAGGTTCCCATGAGAGGCTTGCGGATCACAACCGTCGGCTGGTCCCTGAGTGTGCTCCTGCTCGTGACCTACGTGCTGTGCGTGCTCTGGGACCTGCTCTTCCCGGGGTGGGCGATGTACCGGGTCTGGCAGGTGCTCTTCCCGGGCTTCGGTTGGAGTCTCGGCGGATTCCTGATCGGCCTGGTGGAGACGGTAGTCTACGGCTTCTACGCCGCCGTAGTCTTCGTCCCGGTCTACAACTATCTCCACCGGCGCGAGATGGCGGCCGACCTGGCCGAGGAACAACAACGCATCTCCGTGGCCCACCGGTGATGGTGGGGCGGAGCCCCCGCTCGGCTTGACCTATTGGTACGCGCTGCTCGAGCCGGTCCACTTCGTCATGGAGTGGGGGATGCTCCTGGGCATTAAGGCGCGGGCCGAGCGGAGACATCCACAGTGCGGGGCCACCGGGAGACACGCTGCCAACGCGTCTCCCGGTGGCTTTGGAAGGAGGAAGTCTCATGCGCTTTGTCGTCATCGTGCTGCTCATCCTCGGAGCTCACTTCAGCCTGACCCCATTCGCCCCGGCGGCGGCCGGAAAGGGGTGGGCCCTCTGGCCGTTCGCCACCGACTCGAAACCCTGGCTCAGTGGCGTTGGCGGACTCCCGCAGCAGCCGGGGAGTGCACTCACCCCCGCCCTGGCAGGGGTCGCCGGCCTCGGCTTCCTTGTCGCCGCGCTCAGCCTCTTCCGGCTGGTGATCCCCGCGGACTGGTGGTCCCCGCTCGTCCTCGTGTCGACGGTTGCCTCGCTCCTGCTCTACGCGCTGTACTTCGGTCCCTGGGCGCTGCTCCCGATGGCAATCGACGCGGTGCTCCTGTGGGGCATGCTGGTTCAGAACTGGTCGGTGATCAGCCTCGGCAGCTCCTGAGGTCGTTCTCTCTATGCGCCCAGCGCTACGACGCCAGTATGCCGGTCCCGGTCGCGAGCCGGCGCGAAGACCGCGCGTCTCAAGAGGGAGAGGAGGGACTATGGATTGCCATATTGATCTGAGCCCACTCGAACCACTTCGTCGAAGGACGGGCAACGCTCTTCAAGTCAGTCCGGTTCTGGGAGAAGACGGCCGCCATCGGAACGGGCAGACCGGGGATGGAACGGTTCCGAAGAAACAGATCCCGGCTCGCATCCGGGTTCTGCTGGTAGATGACCACGCCCTGGTCCGGTGTGGCCTGGCCACCTTTCTGAAGGAATTCGACGATCTGGAACTCGTCGGGGAAGCGGCCAGCGGCGAAGAGGCCCTGCAGCGCTGTGCGGCGCTCCAGCCCGACGTGGTTCTGATGGATCTGGTCCTCCCGAAGATAAGCGGGCTCGAGGCGACCCGGACCATCCGGGAGCGCTTTCCCCAGATCCGGGTCATCGTCCTGACCAGCTTTCTGGAGGAGGCTTTCGTGCAAGGCGCGTTTCAGGCTGGCGCCAGTGGCTATCTGCTCAAGACCGTCATGGCCGAGGACCTCGCCCAGGCTATTCGAACGGTCCACTGTGGCCGGCCAGTCCTGGACCCCGAGGCCGGCCCGGTACTGATCCAGGCCACGGCCCAGCCGCCAGCGCCTGGCCAGAACTTGACGGCGCGGGAGCGGGAGGTGTTAGGCCTGATGACCAAAGGGCTCAGCAACAGCGAGATTGCGGCGCGGTTGGTGGTCAGTCCGTCCACAGTCAAGACCCACGTCAGCAGCATCCTGGCGAAGCTGGAGGTGACCACGCGCACGGAGGCGGCTGTCCTTGCGGTGCAATCCGATTGGGTCTTCTGCCAGGTTTCTGGCTCCCCCATCTGACCGATCACAAATTCCCCTGGCCGGCCGATAGTACCAGGGGAATTCGCCTGTTACACTCTTGGTTGGTTGAAATGGTGGCAGGAAGCCACCCCGATCGAGAAGCAAATCGAAAGAAAGGAGCAGGGATGATGAAGAGTGATTCGGAACTCCATCGGGATGTCATGGCCGAACTCCAATGGGAACCAAGCGTCAACGCGGCCGAGATTGGCATCTCGGGCTCGAAGGGCGTCGTCACGCTGACGGGCATCATCGGGAGCTTCGCCGAGAAGTACAGGGCGGAGCGCGTGGCCAAACGCGTCGCCGGGGTCCACGCCGTCGCCAACGACATCGAGGTCAGATTGCCCGGCATCAGCAAGCGCAGCGACGCCGATATTGCTCGGGCGGCCGTCGGCGCCCTGGAATGGAATGCGGTCGTACCGCATGACCGAATCAAGGTCACTGCGCGGCAGGGCTACCTTACTTTAGAAGGTGACGTCGATTGGCAACACCAGAAGACAGAAGCCGAGGACGCGGTGCGCAATTTGATGGGTGTGAAAGACGTGATCAACCAGATCACCGTCAAGCCACGGGTCAGGCCAACGGACGTCAAAGCCAAGATCGAGGCCGCCTTCAGGCGGAGCGCCGTGCTGGATGCCCAACAGATTACCGTCGAAGCGAGCGACGGCGCAGTAACCCTGCGCGGCAGCGTCCGCTCGCATGCCGAACGTGACGAAGCCGAGCGGGCAGCTTGGGCCGCCTCGGGGGTCACTCGCGTCGAGAACCACCTGGCCATCAGACCGTAACGGATCAGGGTACACCCCGGGCCGCGTCCTTGCTTCAAACTGGTCATGCCCATTCACTATTTCTTATGTCAATGGAAAGGAGAGAGCCGTGAGTCTGACGCGATGGGATCCGTTTTCGGATCTGATGAGCCTCCGCGAGGCGATGAACCGGCTCTTTGAAGAGAGCTTTACGCTGGCCCCGCGGCTGGTTGGCGAGCAGCGAGGGTTCCCTATCGACATGTACGAACAGGACGGCAACATCATCGTCGAGGCGGACATGCCGGGCGTCGCGCCCGAGGAGGTCAACATCCAGGTGCAGGGCGACCAACTGCTCATCAAGGCCGAGAGCCGGCGTGAGGAGGAGAAGGCGGAGCAACAGTTTTACCGCCACGAGCGCACGGTGCGGCGCTACACACGGATGGTTCCGCTGCCAGTTCCCGTGAAGACCGACCAGGCCGAGGCCTCGTTCGAGAACGGCACGCTGAAGATTCGCCTGCCCAAGAGCGAGCAAGCCCGCGCCCGGCGCATCGAGGTCAAGGGCGAGCAGCCGATGCTGGCAGGCGAGACCGGTGAAACGCAGGGCGAGCGTCAGTAGGCCGCCTTGGGACTGTCCATCCACCATTGCACGTGGGGGCTGCCAGGTGACACCCGGCAGCCCCCGGCTGCGCGAGGCGTCTCGAGCCTCGTTGGTCCTGGCATAAGACAGCCGGCGCTCTCTGCACTCCGGGGGTGTTTTCTGAAGGCGTAACTATTCAGCCGGGAAGAGAAGGGGCAGACTTCCGAAGTCTCAGCGCAGATTTTGCCACAGAATGTGTTCTAGAGCGACCATCCTGCTTTGATAGCAAATGCTCCGCAGAGACTTCGGAAGTCTAGCTGAATAGTTACCTGAAGGCAACAAAACGTGTGAACCAGTCGTAGAGCCGGGAAAAGAACGACATGATGGATGAACGGTTGGCTTCGGTTTCGAAGGGGTGGGCCGACCGGCTTGAACGTAAGATTGCAGTGCTTGACCAGAAACTATCCGCCTGCCTACCCGACAGAACGGGGGAAAGCGAACACGGCAACCTCGAGATCCTGGCTGGACTCACGGCCATGCTGAACGACTTGCGTCAGGTAGAGGTCCTGGCCCAAGGGCTCTCGGACAAGAAGACCCGTCGAGGGAATACGAACCTGATTGACCGATCGAGTCATGAGCCTCGTGAAACGACCGTCAGTCGTGCGACCGCCGCCGCTCCTCATGGACAACCGGAACCGCCCAGCGCGCGCTTGCTGGCACTCCACGTCGAGAGAGTCGGATCAGGCTTTTGCCTCACCCGAGTAAGTTCTCTGGCGTGTGGCGAGCGAGACGAATCTCGGATAGTACCTCCTTCGTGACCGGGCCGGCCATGCCGGTCGATGGCGGCATCGTTGCGCCGTGGGACAAGACTGACAAACGCATCGAGGGGACGGCAGAGTCGCAACGTATTGCAAATCGCATTTCTTAGGGCAGAAAGCACGAGTCGGAATCAGCGCGTGGAGCAAAGTCATGACACCCATTGATACCGTGTTAATCGTCTGGTTCATTGCAACAGGCCTCTCGGCGGCCTACGTGGCCTGGGATGCCTGGACGAACAATCCCCAACTCACGATCATGCGGTGGGGCTGGCTGCTGATTACACTCTACACCGGCCCCATCGGGGCCGCGCTCTATCTCTTGTCGTGCAAAGAGCCAAGACCCGGCCAACATGAGACGTTCATCGCGCCGCGCTGGAAGCAAGCCCTGGGCTCGACGATTCACTGCCTGGCCGGCGATGCAACCGGGATCATCGTGGCCGCCGCGATTTCAATGGCACTGCGTCTGCCCACGTGGCTGGATCTGATTTCCGAGTATGTCTTTGGCTTCGCCTTCGGGCTGTTCATCTTCCAGGCACTCTTTATGCAGGACATGCTTGGGGGGTCCTACCTCATGGCCGTCCGTCGGACCCTGCTGCCAGAGTGGCTCTCGATGAATGCGTTGATGGGTGCGATGGTGCCGGTGATGGTGATCTTGATGGGCCGGAACATGACCACCATGGATCCGGCCTCACTCCGCTTCTGGGGGGTGATGTCGCTCGCGACGCTGGCCGGCCTGGTGGTCGCCTACCCGGTCAACTGGTGGCTGGTCGCAACCGGTCTGAAGCACGGGATGGGCACCGTGCGTGCCCTGGGGACGGGGGGCCACAGTCTGGCGGCCGAGCGAGCCCTGATCACCGCCAAGACGGGGGAAGTGCCGGGACCAACGGCTGAGACGACGCGGGCGGCTCGTGCGGTGGCGGCGCCCGGTACGCCAGGAAGAGCGAGTATCGCCGGGCAAGACTATCCGAGTCACCTGCCGGCCGAAGGTCCCGCGGCCGGATCGCACGGCGAACAGGCGCAAACGCCGAAGATGTCGAGGCCGCAAGTTGCGGCCGTTTCGCTGCTGACCCTCCTGGCCCTCGCAGCCGGCCTCCTGCTCGCGGCGCGCTTCGGCGACCTCACGGTGCGTGCGGCGATGGGGCAGGCACTTGTGGATGGATCCAACATCGGCCGCCAACTCCCGCTCAAGCTGCCGGGGGCTTGAGCGAGCCGTAATACGGCCAGAAGACTGTCTCCAGCCACTCGCCGATACTCTCGGCCAGGTCATCAGGGTTGACACCGTGGGTCCCGATCAGCGCGAAGAAGAGGCAGCGACCGGCCGTCACCGGCGACAGGCCGGCCGACCACACCCGCAACCCCCACGGCCCGCCGGCCCTCTGATACTGGCCGACCGCCCACGTCAGGAACTCGAGGGCGTACCAGCCGCGCTCGTCCGGGTCGATGCGGAACGACACGTAGCACGTACCCATCGGCCACTGGCCGGGCTGCGGATCGGGGTGGCCGCCACAACTGCCGCGGGTGACGACACCCGGGACCTGGTTCAAGACATCCACCAGCCGCCTGATCCGTTCGTCGAGGGTGTCGTCAGGTATATCCTCCATCGCTGCTCCTCCTCTTCTGCGACCCCTTCCAGTGTATCGGCCAGGGGGAAGGGGTGTCAAGAGGATTTGCGCGACTCCGTAGCTGCTCCCACGAGCTCCCAGCCGGCCAGACACACGTCGCGATGCTCGTCAGGGACGGTCGTCCAGGCTATTTGGCCTGTTGTCCAGGGGGCCAAATGGCGCTGGTACGAACCTCGTGCGAGGGGAGAGAATAGGCGTGGCCACTCCTAGTCCAATGAAAGAGGGTTAAGTTGCATCTGTCTCGGGCGGGGGCCATAGCACCTCGTCCGGTGGATGTTTCCACTGTACGTGCTGGCAACAAGGAGGTGAACATCCCATGCAAGTCAATCGGAGAGACTTCTTGAAGATTTCGGGGGCGGCGACGGGGAGCTTGCTGCTCCCTGTCGGCGGTGCCCTGGCGGCCGAGGCCCGCAAATTCCCCCTGCGCCGGCGCATCGGCGAGGTGCCGACCATCTGTACCTACTGCGCTGTCGGGTGCGGCGCCATCGTCGGCACCCAGGACGGCAAGGTTGTCAACATCGAGGGCGACCCCAACCATCCCATCAACCGAGGCACCTTGTGCAGCAAGGGCATGGCCATGCTCCAGATCCCCCACAATCCCGAGCGCGTGACCAGGGTGTTGTACCGCGCTCCGGGGAGCGACCGATGGGAGGAAAGGAGCTGGGACTGGGCCATCTCCCGCATCGCCAGGCGCATCAAGGAGACCCGCGACGCCAACTGGACCGGCAAGACGGCCGCCAGCAAGGTCGTCAATCGCACCGAAGGTATCGCCTTCCTGGGCGGCTCCCAGAACACCAACGAAGAGTGCTACCTGTGGGTGAAGGCCGCCCGCGCCCTGGGCCTGGTGTACATCGAACACCAGGCGCGCATATGACACTCCCCTACTGTTGCGGCTCTGGCAGAGTCGTTCGGTAGAGGAGCGATGACCAACCACTGGACCGACATCGGTAACGCCGATGTGATCATGCTCATGGGCAGCAACGCTGCCGAAAACCACCCCGTCGCCTGGAGGTGGGTGGAAAAAGCCCGTGATGACAACCACGCGACGCTCATCAGCGTCGATCCCCGCTTCACCCGCACCTCGTCCCTCGCCGATATTTACGCCCCACTGCGCTCGGGCACCGACATCGCCTTCATCGGCGGGATGATCAATTACATCCTGGAGAACGCGCTCTATCACGAGCAGTACGTCGCCGAATACACGAACGCTGCCTTCCTGGTCAACCCGGCCTATGATTTCGACCCAGCCACCGGACTGTTCAGCGGCTACGATCCCGCGACGCGGAGCTACGACAAGTCTACGTGGACCTACCAGGTGGATGAGAACGGGGTGCCTCTGCGGGACAAGACGCTCCGGGACCCCAACTCCGTGTTCCAGATCTTGAAGAAGCACTACAGCCGCTACGATCTGGATACCGTTTCACAGATCACCGGCACGCCCAAGGACAAGCTCGTCGAGGTCTACAAGGCTTACGGAGCAACGGGAGAACCGGGCAAAGCCGGCACGATTATGTACGCCATGGGGGGCACGCAGCACACCTACGGCACCCAGAACGTGCGCAGCTACGCCGTCGTGCAGTTGCTGCTGGGCAACGCCGGGGTGGCCGGCGGCGGCGTGAATGCCCTGCGCGGCCTGCACAACGTCCAGGGCTCCACCGACATGTGCCTGCTGTTCCACATCCTGCCCGGGTATCTCAGTACCCCCGTCGAGGCAGACCAGAGCCTGACGCAGTACCTGGAGCGGGTGACGCCCACCACCAACGACCCCAACAGTGTCAATTGGTGGAAGAACTACCCCAAGTACATGGTCAGCCTGCTCAAGGCCTGGTTCGGTGATGCCGCCACCCAGGAAAACGACTTCGGCTTCAACTGGCTGCCCAAGAACAGCGGCAACTACTCCCACATCGCTCTCTTCGAGGCCATGTACGCCGGCGATATCAAAGGGTTCATCGTCTTCGGGCAGAACCCGGCGGTGGCCGGTCCCAACGCTAACATGGAACGCAAGGCCATGGAGAACCTGGACTGGATGGTGGCCATGGACCTGTGGGAGACGGAGACGGCCAACTTCTGGCGGCGCCCGGACGTCAACCCGGCCGACATCGATACCGAGGTCTTCCTGCTGCCGGCCGCTTCCCACGTAGAACGAGACGGTTCAGTCACTAATTCGGGACGCTGGCTCCAGTGGCGCTGGAAGGCCATCGACCCGCTCGGCGACTCCAAGCCCGATATGTGGACCACCAACCAGATTATACGTGAGGTGCGCCGGCTCTACCAGGAGGAGGGCGGTGCCTTCCCCGAGCCCATCCTGAACCTGACCTGGAACTACGGCGACGGCCTCCCCGACGCCGAGCAGGTGGCCCGCGAGGTCAGCGGCACGGCGTTGGTGGATCTGAAAGATGCCGACGGCAATGTCATCGTCAAGGCCGGAGCGCAGGTCAAGAACTTCACCCAACTACGCGACGACGGCTCCACGGCCTGCGGCAACTGGCTGTACAACTATTTCACAGAGGAAGGCAACCTGGCCAAGAAGCGCGATCCGGTGGACCGGTCCGGCATCGGCCTCTACTCCGACTGGGGGTGGAACTGGCCCGTCAACCGGCGCATCATCTACAACCGGGCCTCGGTGCACCCGGTGACCGGCAAGCCGTGGGACAAGGAGCATCCGGTCATCAAGTGGGATGCCGCCGCCAAGAAGTGGGTCGGCGACGTGCCCGACGGCGGCACGCCACCGGGCACGATCCTGCCCTTCATCATGAAGCCCGAGGGGGTGGCCCGCCTGTTCGGCTTCGGCCTCACCGATGGCCCCTTCCCCGAACACTACGAGCCCTGGGAGAGCCCGGTGAAGAACGCTCTGTCCAAGACCCAGTTCAATCCGGTCTTCAAAATCTGGGCATCGGAGATGGACTACAAGGGCGAGGCCGATCGGTTCCCCATCGTGGCCACTACCTACCGCCTGACGGAGCACATGCAGGCGGGAGCCATGAGCATGTACCTGCCCTGGCTGGTGGAAATGCAACCCGAGCTCTTTGTGGAGATGAGCAAGGAACTGGCCGCCGAGAAGGGTATTAATAACGGCGATGAGGTCATGGTCGAATCGGCCCGCGGCCAGGTGCGGGGTGTGGCCATCGTCACCCAGCGCTTCAAGCCCTTCAGCATCAATGGCCAAACGGTGCACCAGGTGGGCATTCCCTGGCACTACAGTTCCATGGGGCTGGTCAAAGGCGACAGTGCCAATGTGCTGACCCCCCACGTGGGTGATGCCAACACCATGATGCCTGAGTACAAGGCCTTCCTGTGCAACGTTGAGAAGGCGTAGAAGGAGGTGGAAGAGATGGCTCAATTGGCGATGCTGATCGATGTGACCAGGTGTATGGGCTGCCGGGCGTGCCAGGTAGCCTGCAAGGAGTGGAACGAGCTTCGCGCCAAGACTACGAGAAACTGGGGAAGCTACGAGAATCCGCCAGACCTGTCCCCGAACACCTGGACGCGCATTCGGTTTATGGAATCCGGTGAGAAGGGGACAGTACCATGGCAATTCTTCAAAGAGCAGTGTCTCCATTGTACCGACGCGCCCTGTGTCAAAGTGTGCCCAACGGCGGCATTGAAGAACAATCCGCTCGGCTTTGTCTCCTTCGAGCGGGACCTCTGCAACGGCTGCGGCTACTGCGCTGAGTTCTGCCCCTTCGGCGTGCCGCGCATGGAAATCATCAACACCCTGACGGGCGAAGCCAAGGCGTCGAAATGCCACCTGTGCCAGGATCGCGTAACCAATGGCTACGAGCCGGCCTGCATCTGGGCCTGCCCCGCCGAGGCCCTCTCCTTCGGCGACCGCGAGACGATGATCGCCAAGGGCCAGGAGCGGGTGGCCAGGCTCCAGGCCGGGGCCAGCCGTAAGTTTCCCGATGCCAACCTGTACGGTGTTGACGTACTGGGCGGTCTGGGCGCCATGTACGTCCTTCCGGAGAAACCCGATAAGTACAGACCGGCGAAACCCAATACGTTCGGCCTGCCGGCAAACCCCGAATCCGCGTTCACCCTGGCCACGGCCTGGCAGAGCATCCTACAACCCCTGGGTGAACTGGTTATTGGGGCCGGCATCGTCGGCGTAGCCATCAACTGGATTATGACACGACGCCAGGTGAATCAACAGGAGGCACAACATGGCGACTAGATGGATTCGACGCTTCAGTACGGTTCAACAGTGGTGGCACTGGATCTTCGCTCTCTCCTTTATTTTGGCGACGGTCACGGGCGTGTTCCTGTACATTCCCCAGTTCGCGGCATTCACGATTGGGGCAGCCGGTGGGGCCAGCCGACTCCTGCACCGCGTGGGTGCAGCCGGTCTGGTTCTCGCCGTACTGATCTATCTGATCTTTGGCTTCCGGGACTTCGTAGCGGACATGCGCGAGGTATTCGCCGACGCTGCGCCGGGTGAGCGGATCCGATGGCTCTCAGGGGCCTTCACTCGCTACTACTGGGGCGGCGAGAAAGGCGACATGCCGGACGAGGGCCGGTACAACGCCGGCCAGACACTGAACTACGGAATCCAGGTGGTTGGCTTCATCGTACTGCTGGTCACCGGCCTGGTCATGTGGTTTGGCGTCGGGGCCGTGCTCCGTGGCCTCTTCCAGACCAGCGTGATCCTGCATGACATCGCGGCTATCATCGTAGTAGGGTTCTTCCTGCTCCATCTGTATCTCAGCACGCTGCACCCCATGACCAAGGAGTCCATCACCGGGATGGTGACCGGGATGGTCACCGAGGAGTACGCCAGAACGCACCACCCCAGGTGGTACGAGGAGGTCAGCGGGGAGGAGACCTCATAATGGCGACCAGCAACGACCCGCGGACGGTGCTCGAGGCGCTGGCCCGACAGCGGGAAGCGCGGCCCGAGTTGCAAGAGGTGATCGACGTCCACCACGCGGTACTTACCGTTCAGATGGGCGTATCTGTCGCAGAACCGCCGCCTGCCCCTGACACCGAAGCCGTGCAGGTTGCGGTCGAGCAGGGAACGCCGCTGCTTTCATCCGGCACCGTGCAGGTGGACTGGGATGATTTCACGGCGGTGTACAACGATATCTGCGACGTTGTCGCAGATCACCGCCCGGAGCTCGCGGGTGAGCTGGCCGCGCTCCGGGCGGTGGTGGGAAACGGCCACCCTAGCATCCGGCCACTGATCACCCAGTATCTCGCGGTAGAGCCGCCGGCTATCAACGACGGAGACAGTGACCTGCTTGATTTCGTCCTCGGCAGCGCGCTGCGCCCGTTCCTGTGGGCGCAGGCGGCCGTCCTGGCCCCCCTGGTCGATGACCGGCAGTGGTATCGGAGCCGGTGCCCGGTGTGTGACGGTGAGCCGGATCTGGCCGCCCTGGTTGAGGAGGGGCAGCGCCGACTGCTGTGTTCCCGCTGCGATACGGAATGGCTCTACCGGCGCATCGGGTGCCCGTTCTGTGAAAATACGGACCACCGCAAACTGGCGTACTACATGGGCGACAACGAGGCATACCGGCTCTACATATGCGAGGCCTGCTGGCACTACCTCAAGACCGTCGACCAACGCGGGCGGTGGCAGGTGCTGCCGCTACCTGTGGAACGCGTCCTGACCGTTGGTATGGATGTTGCCGCGGCGGCGGCCGGCTATCACGCGCGGCCGGTAGTGTCCGCCCAGTAGGCACTGCATTCAGCCGTGTCGACGGAGTGAGTAGTTGACTTGAGAAAATGACCGAACTCCAGATCGATGTATCACAGGTATTTGACCTGATGCGCCAACTGCATGCCAGCGCGACGCTGTACCGTACCTGTCGCGGCGTCCACACCTCGGCCTTGAGCGACGGGGAGCGGCTGATCGCTGGGGCGGCGCGGTAGCGCGGTCGGTTGCGCACGGGGTTAGCCCGCCGTATTCATGCTCTTCGCTGGGCACGCCTGAACGGCACAGCGATGAGGGCAGTAGCGATGGGAACCGTGTAGTTGAACAGCATGAGAACAATCGGCGGACCCCCTATGCGCACAAAAGGTTCAAATACATAGAGGGCGTTCAAGACACCGTTGATCAGGAACAGCCAGAAAATCGCCGTGTTTGTCCTTCCGCCTCGAAACAAGAAGGCGGCAAAGATCATACCGACGCTGAGCATTCCATATCCTAAGAGTTCGAGGTTCAGCGGGATAGAACGCGGATTGAAGAAAGCGTAGATCGCCAGCCCTTCAAGCTCGCCGCTCAGAAGGCTCGGAGTGACGGCGGTCATCTGGGTGTAATAGTTGTAGCTGATTTGCACCGCATAGACGGTGGTGAAGACCAGCGCCAACAGACTGAGGATCTTCTTGTCCTGCGGCGTGGTGTCGTGGATGCAGGCCATCATAACGAGAAGGGTAGGGGCCAGCAGGAAGACCGGAAACATCAGCAGGAACATGAGTGTGGCGTTGTAGGAGGCGGCATACGCCGCAAGCCCGTGCCACTCCACAGCTCCCGGAAAGGCCACGGCAGTCACCGTGAACACGATGGCAAAACTCGCCAGGAACACCGTGGCAAGGAGCGCCGCCCAGAAACCGATCTGATCGGCCAGTTTGTTCGACATAGCACTCTCCTCTAGGGTCGTCCGGAGTCTCTTGTCTCTCTTATGGCGTGTCCGTCCGGCGAGCCGCCCGGGGGCGCCCCGCTGGTTAGGGCTGCGTTCGGCGCCTCGGGGCGATGGGTGTGGGCTGCCACGGCCGCCGAGAGCCGTTCGATCTCTTGACGGACCTCCTCGAGCGGGAAGGCATGGCGCCACCTTGGCGCGTGTACCCCTTCTCGCTCCGGTCGCGGCAGGCCCTGCGCGGCCAAGTAGGCTTCGGCCTGGACACGCCCGGCGGCGATCAATGCCGTGGCCTGGCTGAAGTCGTCGAAGGCTGGGAGGCCTTCGCTCGAGAGCGGCAGGTGGTAGAGTCTGACCTCGGGGTGTAGGGCACAGCGTGCGAGCTCCCGCTCCCACTGTTGGTGCATCAAGGCTCTGATGGACCAGGTCGCAACCTCCGGCAAGCTCCACCGCCTCGCATTCCGGGGCGGCTGGCCCCAGACGTCGAGCGCGTAGACCTCAGTGGCGCCTTTTTCCAGAGCTACCCCCACCGGTAGGTTCGCCGCCACGGCGCCGTCAACCAGTAGGCGGCCGCGGTACGCGACCGGCGCGTGCAGCGGCGGAGCGGCGGTGCTGGCCATCAGCGCGTCTAGCATCGATTCCTGAGGGTCCTCACCGAAGAGGTACAGCCGTCCGGTGGATAAGTCGGCTGCGGTCACGTACAACGCCACCGGCAACTGGCGGAAGAGACGCATCTCACGCGGGATGTGGACCTCCAGAAAGGCCCGAAAGGGCTTGCTGGAATAGAGGCTATCGCGGCACCGCAGGAGATGCCAAACCGCCCGGAACAGCCCGCCCGGGTAGATGTCCTCCTTGGTCACCTGCCGCCAGAGGTCGCCGAGGCGGTCGGCCCCGACCGGCGTCGGATCTGTCGCCAGGAAGGCCGCATTCAGCGCGCCCGCCGAGCTGCCCACCAACAGCTGCGGCCGGATGCCCGCTTCCAGCAAGACCTGCAGCGCGCCGACTT
>DOUV01000286.1 GCA_003520455.1 Chloroflexota bacterium
CGACCAGGCGCCGATCAGCCGCCGGCCGCTGGTCTTCGCCCTGCTGGGGGCGCTCTTCGTGGCGGTCATCGGCAACCTGGGCGAGGCCAGATTGATCTTCCAGGGCCTGCAGTCGCTCAGTACGCTCGATTTCCAGAGCACGATTCCGGGTCTGGCCTCGCTGGTGAAGACGGTACACGGGTTCGTTACAGGATTCCTGGCGGGCCATCCTCTGCCCTTCCGGATCGAGTGGTGGTACTGGAACGCCACGCGTGTCATCAGCCACTCGCCCACCGAGGCCGGTCCCATCACCGAGATGCCCTGGTTCACCTTCCTCTACGCAGACCTCCACGCCCACATGATGGCCCTGCCCTACACCGTTGTGGCAGTGGGCCTGGCGCTGGTGTACGTGCGGGCCAACGGATGGTCTGGGGCGTCAACGGATGGGACAACGGACAAACGGATAGCGGCTCCGGCTGAACGGATGGGAGTAGCGGATGGGAGGCTGGTGAGCGGGGCGCGACTGGCGCTGCTGGCGCTGGTGGTCGGAGCTCTCTGGCCGCTCAACACCTGGGATTTTCCGACCTATGCCCTGGTGGCGCTGGCGGCTTTCATCCTGCACGGCTGGTACCGGCACGGTCGCCTCTCGTTCGAGATGATTGCCGGGGTGGCCGGGCGCTGGATCCTCCTGTTGGGCCTGGGCTACGCCTTCTTCCTGCCCTTCCACCAGAACTATGGTTCGGCGGTCAGTGGAATCGAGCCCTGGAAGGGGAGCAGGACGGCGCTGAGCGATTATCTGACGATTCACGGCTTCTTCTTGTTCGCCATTACGGCTGCGCTTGTCACCGACTTCTGGCTGGCGCGCGATCTCAACGCCGTGGCGCGGCTTTTGCGGCTGGCCCTGCGCAAATGGTACCGTCTGGGTCGTCTGAACCACCTGCATGGGCTCCTCCTCACGCCCTCACCCTTCTACGCTGTGGGCCTCTACTTGGTGGCGGTGGGCGGGCTGTTGGCGGTGGGGCTGGCCCTGCTGGGCAAGGGTGTCCCGGCCCTGATCGTGGCCTTGATGACGTTGGTCGGGTTGCTCTTCTTCCGGCGGTCTCGAAGAAGGGCTGAGTTCCACGGGCCGAGTGCTGAGTATGATCCACAGGCTACTCCGCTTCCAGCCATTCAGCTTTCAACACTCAGAGCTCAAAACTCGCTACTCTGGCAGATGGCGCTGCTCTTGATCTTCGCCGGCCTGGGGCTCACCCTGGCGGTCGAGTTCGTCGTGCTGAAGAACATTGACATCAGCCGGATGAACACCGTCTTCAAGTTCTATCTCCAGGTATGGGTGTTATGGGGATTGGCTGCGGCCGTCGGGGCCGCGCTGGTGTACGAACGGTTGCCGCGCTTCCAACCGGAGTGGCGCCTGGTGTGGCGGTACGGCTTCATTACGCTCTTCGCCGCGACGTTGCTTTACCCGATCTTTTCGACCCGGGCCAAGATCAATGACCGCTTCGACAAATCGGTCGGACCGACCCTGGATGGAATGGCCTTCATGGAGAAGGCCGTCCACTGGGACCGCGACCAGCAGATGCCGCTGATCTACGATGAGCAAGCGATCCGCTGGATGCAGGAGAACTTGCCCGGCTCGCCCGTGATCGCGGAGGCCAACACCTATCCAACGCTCTACGGCTGGGGCAACCGCTACGCGATGTTCACCGGCGACCCAGCAGTTGTGGGCTGGGACTGGCACGAGCGCCAGCAGCGTGCCGCCATCCCCAACGACATGGTCTCGCGACGTATCCAGGACATCCAACAAGCCTATAATACGGCGGACCCCAACGAGGCCTACCGCATCTTCACCCGCTACAACGTGCAGTACTTTGTCGTCGGCCCGCTCGAGCGCGCCTACTTCCCGGGCGGCCAGGACAAGTGGGAGCCGCTGCGCGGGCTGCTCTGGGATTTGGTCTATGAGAATCCCGGTGTCAAGATATACCGGATTATCAGCCCGGAGACAGCGCACGCTGGAACATCGGTCAAGTAGTCGCCGGGGGCGCATGACCGGAGACGTCGGAATGATGAGCGAGCGTTCCAGCTTGATCGAACGCGTCTAGACAAGATATGGGCATAACTGGACTGGATTTCTTTCGTTGTGGTTCAAGATTGCGGTTTGACAGAGGCATGAACGACAGACGAGCACTTTCGGCAAGCTGGCTTCAGGCCACTGCTGCGGAGACTTTGACTTTGGTCCGTTTGCCATGATCGCCTTTTTCACCTGGTACCTCCTCATCACCCTCTTCGGTCTGGCGGCGGCGCCGCTGGCCTGGAGCTGGCTGCGTTGGCTGCCCGACCGTGGTTGGGGGCTGAGCCGGGCGCTGGGCTGGCTCCTGGCCGGTTTCCTGATCTGGTTCCTGGGGAGTCTCGGGTTTGCGCGGGTGGATCGGGGTAGTGGTATCGCCGGGCTGTTGGTCGTGGCCGCCTTGAGTGCCGTAGTGGTGAGTCGCTGGGGCGGTGGCTGGGGAACCCTTGGGGCCTGGCTGCGCCGCCACCGCGCGCTCGTTCTGGCGGAGGAGATCGTCTTCCTGGCGGCGTTCGCGCTCTGGACCTTCTACCGTGCCCACGACAACGCGATCGCGGCCACTGAGAAGCCGATGGAGTTTGCCTTTCTCAACGCGATCGTCGCCGGGGGAATGGCACCACCGGCGACGATCGCGTTGAGAAA
>DOUV01000296.1:0-125 GCA_003520455.1 Chloroflexota bacterium
GCCTTCGGTCCACGCCGGGGCTCGGCCGGAAGGAAGGCCGGAGCCGGTGGAGCGGGCCATTCCTCCAGAAAGGGAGCGATCAGCGCCCGCACCGCGGCGTGGGAGACGGCCCCCGCGACGGCCAC
>DOUV01000296.1:143-3023 GCA_003520455.1 Chloroflexota bacterium
ATCGTGGTGCTGGGGCTGTAGTGGCGGTTCATGTACTCGAGCAGCATCTCGCGTGAGAGGGTCGCAAGGCTCTCACGCGAACCGGCAATATCGCGGCCAAGGGGATGGTGAGGCCAGAGCAATTCGTGAAGCTGAAGGTAGACGAGCTCATCAGGAAGGTCGAGGGACTCGTTGATTTCCTCGGTGATGACCTGCCGCTCCTTCTCCACCTCGCCAGGTTCGAAGAGGCTGTGACGGAGCATGTCGAAGATCGTATCGGCGGCCTGTGGCAGATGCACCCGGCCCACTTTCGCCCAATACGTCGTGACCTCGCGGCTGGTGCTGGCGTTGCAGATACCGCCGAGACCCTCAATGGCCAGCGCCACCTCCCGAGCCGTCGGGCGGCGGCTCGTACCTTTGAAGAGCATGTGCTCGATGAAATGGGACGCACCGGCGAGCTCGTCCGATTCGTAGCGTGAGCCCACACCGATCCAGACGCCGAAGGCGACCGAGTAGGCGTGCGGTCTCATCACGGTGAGGAGCCGCACACCATTTTCAAAGACGGTTTCCTCGTACAAGTTGTGTCCTTTACAGAACCGATTTCCATTGCAGACCACGGCTCGCACCCCAACACAGAACGCAGCCACGGGCCCGCTCTTCCCTGGTTCGCCCGGTTCACGCTCCGGGCCGCTCACGCTGACGACCGCCCCGCACGATGGCGTCGGTCATCCGAACCACGCGCGCGATCTCGCGCACGTCGTGGACACGGATGATGTCCGCACCGCGCGCGATGCCGACGGCCACTGTGGCAGCCGTACCCTCAACCCGCTCCTCGGGGGGCAGTTCGAGGGTGTAGCCGATGAAACTCTTGCGCGAGGGGCCGAGCAAAATCGGCCGGCCGAAGACGCGCAATTCGTCGAGCCGGTCGAGCAACTCAAGGCTCTGCTCGACCGTCTTGCCGAAGCCGATGCCAGGGTCCACGATGATCCGCTCCGGCGGGACCCCGGCCGCCGCGGCCAACTCCAGGCTCTCCCCCAACTCACGCACCACGTCAGCCATCAGGTGATCGTAGTGAATCCCCAGGTAACGCCCCCCCAGACGCGCTTCTTGAACGGCATTCTTGGGACGCATGCGATTGTGCATCACGATCACCGGCACGCCCAACTCGGCCACCGTCGCGGCCATGGCCGGGTCCATACGCAACGCCCATACGTCGTTGACCAGGTGCGCCCCGGCGGCCACCGCCTGCCGGGCGACTTCGGCTTTGTAGGTATCGACGGAGATGGCCACGCGGTGACCCAACTCGCGGGCAATTTCCTCGATGGCGGGGATCACGCGGGCCAACTCCTCCTCCAGCCCAACCGCTTCGGACCCTGGACGGGTACTCTCCCCGCCAACATCGACTATGGTCGCTCCCCACTCAACGAAGCTGCGAGCCTGGTCAAGCGCGGCGGCGACAGCCTCATCGTGGGCAAGCAGGCCGTCGCCACTGAAACTATCGGGGGTCAGGTTGACGATACCCATGATGTAGGTCCGCGTACCCCAAACACAGTGGAGCGGGCCGATTTGGAGCGACGGCGGCCCAGCCTGCGCGTTGGTGAGGGCCGTTCGCACCGCGGCGGCGACAGCCTGTAGGCTCGGCCACTGATGCTGAGCCAGCGCTTCGACCGCCTGATGTAGTGTAGCCGTACTCCCCAGCAGCAGCACCGGTCCGCCTGCCACCACACCGGCATAGAGAGGAGGCGGCAGGAGTGCATCGCCGCCGGCAGCGAGCAGATTCTCCTTCACAATGTGGGCTGCGGTCGGGTCCAGCGGTTCAAGCCAGATGCGGTACCAGTCGGCCGCCTCTTGCAGTCGTCCCCAAGCGGGCGAATCCAACTCGAGTGCCGCCAGCTCGCGGCCAAGCGCGGCCGCGCTGTGGGGCCGAACGAGGCGCACCAGGAGGCGCTCGCTCATTTCTTCTGCACCTCGTCAAGCAGTCTTTGCGCCTGCGCACGCCACTCGGGATTGTCACTCAGCGTCAGAAACTTCGTGAGCATCTCAACCGCCTCTCGCCGCCGTCCGGTTTCCTTGTAGACCGTCCCGAGCCCGAGGTAGATCTCGGCCTGGTCGGGGTTGACGCTCATCGCCCGCTGGTAGAGTTCAATCGCGCGCTCGTAATTTCCCTGCTGGGCGTACGCACTCCCCAGGTTGTATAAAATCTCGGCATCGTTGGGCAGCAACTTCAAAGCAGCTTCAAACAGCTCAATCGCCGTCGAGAGTTGCCCTTGTTGGTAGCGCACCACACCGAGGTTGGTCAAAACGTCGGCGTTGTCGGGGGAACGCTTGCGTGCCTCCTCGTACTGGGCGGCCGCCCGCTCGAGTTCGCCCTTTTCATAGTAGGCGTTGCCGAGGGCGAAGAGCACCTCGACCTGGTCCGGATTCGCCTGGCGGGCCTGCTCGAGCAACTCGACCGCCTCTGCCGTGTGCCCGGCGCTGAGGGCCTCGCGACCCTGACGCAACAGGTCCTGGGCTTTGCTCGGGTCCAGGGCCGGCTGCGGAGGAGCCTGCCCGCCGCAGGCGACCAGCAGGAGTACCAGCCCAGCGAACCAACCGACCATCCAGCGTCCGGATTGTCCCATTGCCCTCTCCTCCCGGAGTCGAGGCGAAGCATCCACCTGGTGCTTCACCCCCGATGGCACTGTGCCGCGACAGTTCTACCCCGACGCGCCGTAGGTCAGCACGACCACTTCGGTCTCCTCAGGGAGCTGGCTCTTGCTGCGTTTGAGCTCCTCCTCGACCGGCGCGTCCTTCAACCCCATCTCCTTCAGAAACTTGTCGACCGGGTCCAAATCACCCGTGTACACCTCAGTGCGGTAGTGCATCGGTATGACCAGGCGCGGCTCGATCAGGCTGACCACC
>DOUV01000296.1:3062-3618 GCA_003520455.1 Chloroflexota bacterium
GGCCTGGGCCGAGGTCAGCGCGCCGCCTCCCCCGACTGGCACGAGAAGCACATCGACCTCACTCAACTCCTCGACCTGGTCCTGCGTTGGCACGTGACCGAGATCGCCCAAATGACAAACATTCATGTCCTGATACTGGATCAGGTAGATCGTGTTGAAGCCGCGCTGCTTGCCCTTCGTGCCATCGTGGTAGGTCCGGACCCCGGTCACAAAGATGCCATTCACCTCGTACTCACCCGGCCCATCGATGACGAAGGGCTCGCCCTGAAAGCCGCGGATGTCGCTGTGATTCTCGTGCGGGTGGCTGACCGTTACGATATCGGCTCGGAGGCGCGGTCGCTCGTATCCCAACGTGCGTGGGAACGGATCTGTGACGACGACTCCCGCCTTATCACGGAGGCGGAAGCAAGAATGCCCAAACCACTTAATCTCCATCAAGTCCTCTCTTTGCCGGCAGGTTATCTCACTGGCCGATTATAGCGCAGCCCCCCGACGGCTCCAAAGCCCCAAATGACCTGGCTCTGGATGGCGTGTCTCTCTTTCTGTAAAAGTGGCG
>DOUV01000172.1 GCA_003520455.1 Chloroflexota bacterium
CTCCTTCGAGGTGGGCGAGGAAACCGCCGCCGGCTACGCTTTCGCCCGGCGCGTCCCGGTGCAGGTGGCCGACATGGCGCGCGAAACCCGCTTCCGCGTGCCCGTCGAGTTACTTGAGGCGGGCCTGCGCTCCGCGTTGAGCGTGCCAATGTTGGCCGGCGAACGGGTACTCGGCGCCCTGCAAGTCAACCGCGCCACCCCCGGCCCCTTTGACGAGCACGACGTGCGCTTGCTGGGGCTGATTGCCAACCAGGCCGGCAATGCGCTGCAGCGCGCCAGGTTCTTCGAGGAACTGCGACTCTACAAAGACGTTTTCGAGAGCACGGTGGATGCCGTGTTGATCGCCGACCTGCAGACGCGCATTATGGACGTCAACCCGGCCTTCGAGCGGCTTACCGGCTTTCGTCGCGCCGAGGCCCTGGGGCAGAGGCCCAGCTTGATCAAATCACCCCACAGTACACCGGCATTCTACCGGCAGATGTGGGAGCAGATATTCAGCCAGGGATACTGGGCCGGCGAAATCGTCAACCAGCGCAAAGATGGCGAGGTGTGGGACGCGTTCCTCACGATTTCTACAGTCAGGGATGAGCGCGGCCAGCCGGTGGCCTATGTGGGCATCAACCGGGACATCACGGAATTGAAGAATCTGCAGCGAGAGCGAGAGGTGCTGCTGGAAGCCGAACAGCAGCGTGCCCGCCAGCTGGCGGCTTCGTACGATCACACGCTCGACGCGCTGGTCGCCGCGCTCGACGCGCGGGACAAAGAGACCGAGGGGCACTCGCGGCGCGTGGTGGCGTACACCCTGGCCCTGGCGCGCCGGATGACCATCCCCGAGGAAGAGCTGGCCACGATTCAGCGTGGTGCGCTCTTGCACGACCTTGGCAAGATTGGCGTTCCAGATGCTATCCTGCATAAGCCCGGCCCGCTCACCGAAGAGGAATGGGCCATCATGCGCCGCCACCCTGAGTGGGGCGAGCGCATCTTGCGGGGCATTCCATTCCTCGACGGCGCGTGCGAAATCGTGTGCGCCCATCAGGAACGCTGGGACAGTGCGGGATACCCGCAGGGGCTGGCGGGCGAAACCATCCCGCTCGGTGCGCGCATTTTCGCCGTCGCCGACACCTTCGACGCGATCACTTCCGACCGCCCGTATCGCGCCGCGCGGCCGTACGCCGTCGCCCGCGCGGAGATTGAGGCCGGGCGCGGGACGCAATTCGACCCGCAGGTGGTCGACGCCTTTCTGCAGGTCCCGGAAGCGGAATGGTTGCGGCTGCGCGCCGAATCCCTGACTGCCCTTGATTCAGCGGAGCCATGATCTCGTAGAATCGCGCCGCCGGCAGTGGAACTGGCAGCCTCTGGAAGCGATGTAACCAGGTGAATGAGGCGCTGCAGCAACACGACCCCGGAACCAGGCCGTGTTCGAATCAGCCGACGAACGGCATTGCCAAAACTGTGATCGACTGCTTTCAAAGACCCCGCGAAACTCTCCTGTTGCGCGGAGTAAACAAATTTAAGCCTGTCCTCCCCGTGCGGCTTTTGCCTGGTGTGCGATTTCAGCGATGTGACCGAGATGGTCGTCATCGTGCATCAGCCCAAAGGCGAAGTAGGCGATGGCGTTGATGGGACCCATCGCCTGGAAGGGGGTGTGGGTCACTTCAAGATGGGGCGGGTCGGGCCACAGGTCGAGGCTGGCGAGGCGCATCCGGCGACTTTCTTCCAGCCGCTGGCGGCATTGTTCGAGGGTGGTCACAGCCTGCCAGGGCGTCTCGTAGCGCGAGCGCCCGTGATTGGGAACGCCGCGCGTCAGTTCGGCGGCGAGGAAGGCTGTCTCCTCGGCGGAAGCGGTGGTGTGGACGATGACGTGCCCAAGCGTCCAGGGTTGGTCGGCTTCGTCGGGATTGGCGGTGTAGGCGTCGTGGGCGTTTGGATCATGCGGCCGGAAAGTGACATCGGCGTCAACGCAGCCTTCGAGATGGGAGAGCATGGCGTCCACCATGCTGTTCGTCAGGTCGCGCAGGTCGTTTTGGGTTAAGCCACCGAGCAAATCGGCAAAGTTTTTTTCCTTGCGGCGGACGGCGGAGAAATCGAGAAAGCGGATGGTCATGGATTGTTACCAGCGTCCCGCAGGCCAAATCCAGCCTGCGAGGCGAATTGCAGCACTGCGGTATTTCTTGCGGTTACTGTCCACCGACGGACAAAACCACGCCTTCATCTGCCTCGAAATTGACCCGCTTATGCGAGCCATTGCAAAACGGCTTGTTTGCGGATTGGCCGCAGCGGCAGAGCGCAAACATTTTGCCTTCCGTCTCTTTGACGTTTCCATTTGCATCGGTGAACGTCGCTGTCCCTGAGATCAAAAATGGGCCATTTTTGCTGGCTTTGATTTCGTTTTTTTCCGACAAGGCGAGTCTCCTTGAATGAATTTGAATTTGTAGCGCGGCACTCTCATGCCGCCAACAAAGGTAGTTTTTCTAAAACGTAATAATTTGATAGCCCTGTGAAACGCGGCTGCGCAGGCTGGGATGCTTTTCGTATTCATCCAGAAGCGGGATGTTCAACGCCTGCGCCTGCGCATCCACGCCGAAGGCTTTGGCGCAAAAGGCGCACACGCCGCTGACCTTGTCCTGCACGGCGGCATACAGACGATGCCGTTTGTGTTCGGGGTCGGCAAAGGCCACCGCTGAGGTCACGCCGCCGCCATCGAAGATGAGTTCCACCTCATCGCCGCCTTCCTTGAACTCTTTGGCAACTTCCAACGCGTTGACGACCCGCGCCAAATCAGCATGAGATTCGGATTCTGCAAAAACGACCAGTGCGATTTTGTTCATCTTGACTCTTCTTCTTGAATGTGACAGGATACACCTGTCTGATAAACAACAAGTGTCGCTTAATTAAACTCAAGTTGTGTAATGAAGTCAATCATCAAATAACGGTATTTGTCGGATAAACAACAAAGGAGCGAAAATGTTGTCCAGGCCGCCAAACAAAAAGGAAGATCCCCGCGTCACGCGCACCCGCAACCTGATCCTGAATGCCTTTGCGGAACTCCTTCCCCAACAAGGATTCCACGCCCTGACCGTGCAGAATATCGCCGAGAAGGCAGGCGTCAACCGCGCCACGTTCTACGCGCATTTTCCCGATAAATACGCCTTGCTTGATTCCCGGGTGCAACAGAAGTTTCGTCAGGAAATTGAAAAGCGGACGCTCAATGCCTGCCACTACAGCGAAGGGAATCTGCGCGCCCTGATCGCGACCGTGTGTGAATTTGTGGCCCGAATGAACGCACACTGCAAGAACGCCGAAAACCAGTTCGAATCGCTGATCGAGACACAGATCAGGCAACAGGTGCAGGAACTGCTGGAATTCTGGCTGGAACAGATTGGCTCGGAGATCGACTCTCATACGGCCGCCACCGCTGCGAGTTGGGCGCTCTACGGGCTGGCGCTGCAATGGAGCCGGGAGAAAAATCGCCTGCTGGCGGAGGAATATGCGGATCAGGTCCTGCCACTCGTGGCGTCCAATTTGTGCTTGACACGGGAAGGCGTCCTTTCTTGAACTTCCTTGATTCCATTGACGTGATCTACGTCTATCCCACAATGGCGGAGGCGTTGAAGACCGCGGTGCTCTCGTATTTCAAAGCCCCAACGAAACCCTATTGTCGCGCGGGCCCAGATCGAATCTGGAAACGGAACGCAGTTCGACCCCGCCGTCGTGGCGGCCTTCCTGCAGGCGCCGGAAGAGGAATGGACGTGGCTGCGCGCCGAATCCCTGCCTGCCCGTGAGCACGCAAATGTTGTCAGTTGCGCATGAAGCAAGCTTCACCCCGAATGACGAAATGCCGGGTATTTCAGAGCAGGCAGAAACCCACTGACGAGTTCTGCGTGCACACGCCTGCCCTTGATTCAGCGGAGCGATGATCTCGCAGATTGCGCCCCCGGTAGAGGAACTGGCAGCCTCAGGAAGTGAGTGTAACCAGATGAATGAGGCGGTACGGCCACCCGAAGCCCGAAACCAGGCCGTGTTCGAATCGGCCTTCGACGTGATCTTCCACCTGGACAAGAACGGGCGCCTGCTGGATATCAATCGCCGCGTGGAGGGGCTGACCGGATACTCGCGGACCGAGCTGCTCAGGCGGAGATGGAGACGGCGCTCTACCGCATTCGTGTCCTGCTGGCTCCAGACCCGACCGGCGTAGGGCCGGACAGCGCCCCCGCGTATCTCCCCCGAGGGCCTTGCAACAGGGCATTTTTCGTTGGGAAATCAGCGTCTGTCCTATAGACAGTCCGGATGTGACGCTATAGGATGTGATCGGCAGGGCACGTTTCCGGCCCGGCGGAGTATCAGAAGGCGCGAATGGGCGGAGCGAGGACTCTGATTGTAGATGGCCATGCCCTCGTACACGGGCAGGTCAAGGAATTGTTGGCGCGGGAGGCGACTATCAGGGTGAGCGGTGTGGGAAGTCAGTCAGGGCAGGCGGCCTGTGCTGGTGGATATGCACGCGGTCAAATCCCTGGACCGGAAGGCTTGTGTGTACTACGCCAGTTGATAAAGCTGCCAGAGCCAGGAGCACCGGCGCACTGCTGGTCGGCTCAGCCGTCCCCCGCGTTATGGCGAGTTTCTTCCTGGGGCTGAACCAGCCCAGTCACTCCGTCCGGTTATTCACGTCTGAAGCCGAAGCGCTTGACTGGTTGCGAGGATTCCTGGAATGAGTTCAGAGGTGGCGTCGAGCGAAGACCCCCGGATACTCCAGGTCCTTGACGTCATCTTCCAACTGGCGGCGGGGAATCTGGAAGCGCGTGGCGCTCCTTCCGATCGCGGGGACGACCTGGACGCGATCGTCGTCGGGGTCACCATGCTCGCGGAGGAATTCTCCGCCCTGCAGCAGGAGACGCGACGGCGGGCCGAGTGCCTGGCGACCCTGAACGAGATCGCCCGCGCCATCGCCGGCAGCCTGAAGATGGACACCATGTTGGCCTCTATCGCCGACACTGTGCAGCGCCTGATCCCCTTCGACCGCGCCAGCGTACTTCTCCTGGAGCAAGACGGCGAGACCATGAGTGTCTTCGCTCTACACGCACCGGCAGAACTCAGTGAACCAGGCGAGGGCGTGCGGCTGCCAGTGACGCCGTCAATCCGGGCGATCGCCGCCGCGCGGCAGGGCGTGCTGATCACCGACCTGGCGCAGGAGGTGAGTAATCCGATCTACGAGACTCTCGTGCGCCAGGGCATCCGGGCAGGGATGGCGGCGCCGCTCATCGCCGGCGACCGGGTCGTCGGCGCATTCAACCTGGGCGCGTGCGCGCCGGGCGCCTACCGCAACGATCATCTCTCGCTGCTGCAAGCCATGGCCGACCAGATCGCGCCGGCGG
>DOUV01000306.1:0-1846 GCA_003520455.1 Chloroflexota bacterium
GTGTGTGACTTTTGCCATAGCTGCTTATAATGGGGCTACGTGAAACAACCGGGCGAGTGATGGAGCGCTCCGAACATCGCGTGAGGTGCTTTCACGGAAAAAAACCCATCTCCAGGAGGGACGGATATGCCACGAGTTGTTCATTTCGAAATCGCTGCCGACGATCCAGACCGCGCGGTTCAGTTCTACTCAAAGGTGTTCGAGTGGGAGTTCAACAAGTGGGAGGGGCCTCAAGACTACTGGCTGATCAAGACGGGCGAACAGGATGAGCCTGGCATCAACGGCGGCCTCTTTCGACGTGGCGGCCCTGTGGATTCTGTGAATACTGTCGATGTCCCATCGCTCGATGAGGCAATGACGAGGGTCACCACGAACGGTGGCCAGGTGGTTGCGCCCAAGATGGCGATCCCCGGTGTGGGCTACCTGGCGTACTGCCAGGACACCGAGGGCAACATGTTTGGGATGATGGAAGCAGACCAGTCAGCCCGGTAGGAAGCCAGGGCTCGCCTCGTTCGACGCCGGCGAGCGCTCCAAAGCCTTCATCGTTGCGGGCATAAGAGGGGCGTGGGGGCGAATGCGACTCGTTCGCCCCCACGCGCCTTTTTCGCTCGTCGATACGATCCCCGGGCCACCGGCCCACCGTGTGGTCAGTTTCCTCATTGCGAGCGGATCGCACCGCTCACCGGCGGATTTGCATCCGCATCTCCGCCACGTCCATCAACGCGCGAGAAGACGTTCTGTGATACAATCCCCATCCTCAAGTGAGCGTCGCCGCCATCTCCTGGTCGTTCAGATTGCTTCTGCTCTCTTCTGGTGTCATGCCCTAGGGAGTTGGAGAGTCTGTTTGAGTCCCGGCGGCCGGGCTATCGGGACTCAAACAAGGAGACAAGTTTCATCAGCGATGAGACCGGGGAGTGCAGGGAGATGGGATCGCGACCAGGCCGGTGCCACCCGGGCCGCACGACGACGCTCAGGCGGCGGCATCCATAGTGAAAGAGGAAATCACGTTCATGCTGTCCTGGTACGTCTACCCGCTCGCAGTCCTCGCTGGTTTTGCTGCCGGCTTTATCAATACTCTGGCCGGCAGTGGCTCGCTCATCACGCTGCCGCTGCTGATCTTTATGGGTCTGCCGGCCAATGTTGCCAACGGCACCAACCGCGTCGGCGTCCTGCTGCAAACCGCTGCCGGCGTTGAAGGATTCCGCCGCCAGGGCGTTCTGCACGTGCGAAGCGCCTTGTGGTTGGCCTTACCGGCGGTGCTTGGCTCGATCTTGGGGGCTCGCATCGCTGTGAACCTGGATGAGCGCACGATGGAGCGTGTTATCGGTGTGATCATGCTGATCATGCTGGTCGTCATCCTCGTACGTCCGCAACAGTGGCTCGAGGGGCATCCCGGCGCGCGCATCGAGGGTCTCGACTGGAAGCAATTCATTCTCTTCTTTGCGATTGGAGTCTACGGTGGCTTTATCCAGGCGGGTGTTGGCATCTTTCTCCTGGCCGGTCTCGTCTTAGGCTCGGGGTTCGACCTGGTGAGGGCCAATGGCGTCAAGAACTTAATCGTGTTCATCTTCACCTTCTTCGCACTGGCGGTCTTCGTCCTCAATGGCCAGGTCGTCTGGTCACTCGGCCTGATCGTTTCCGTCGGCCAGGTCGCCGGGGCCTGGTTCGGAGCCCACTTCGCCGTCGAGAAGGGCGCCGTCTGGGTACGCCGGTTGCTGATCGTGGTGATCGTCGTCTCAATCGTGCGGCTGTTGGGGGTCAACGAGTGGATTGTCCGCCTGTGACATCCTCCCACCGCTGAAGCGATCCTGTTGGCGAATTGGGGTTTGTAGTGCGCGCTTTAGCG
>DOUV01000306.1:1899-2147 GCA_003520455.1 Chloroflexota bacterium
GTCCGCCCTGGAAGCGATTTCACCACCAGGATCCTAAAGCAGCGCCGAGGGGTTCCTACCAGGAACTTGGGAGGTGAGAGTCTGTAGGCGGCGAATCGCACACCTGTCCTCCATCGGGCCGGAAACCAGTGTTCCCAGTCTGGCCCTCACCGGACCGGGCGGTGTCAGGCCGCATGGTCGCACCGAAGCGCGACAGAGGGCAACAACTTTGGGCTAAAGCCGCTGAAGCAGCCCGGCGGTTGCCTGTC
>DOUV01000306.1:2239-8166 GCA_003520455.1 Chloroflexota bacterium
TCCGGGCACGCTGGGGGGCGGATTCAGGTGGAACGGGGCTACCGCGCGCAAAAGCGCGCACTACGAGCCTTTCCTCCGCCCTGGAAGCGCTTTCACCACCAGGATCCTGAAGCAGGTGGGCTTCCGCGCCTGAAGGAGAAAATTGTGAGCGCCACCACGCTCGGCGGCAAAGAGAACGGCGCGAGGCTGCGCGACGATTGCGCTCGGCTCTGGAGCGCCACCCTCGCGTGGACGCTGATGCCCGCCCAAACCGGTCGATAATCGCTTGAACAACCTCTCGGTCTGGGCTTATTCGATCACGATGCGTGGGTCGCCAGTTTTTTGAAGGAGATCCACCGTCGTGTAGTCGTCGGAGCGCTCCCAGCGGAGGTCAAGCAGTGCGTCCGCCAGGCGCAAGCCGTGGACCTCAACCCAGGAGAGCCATGCCGGAAGATGGGGGCGCACGACGCGCAGCGTGTGAGTGAATGCGTCCGGCTCGAGACCCAGGAGCGTCCACAACAGGCCCGGGAGGGCACCCGCGGCCCAGGCCTGCGGGCTACAGGCCAGCGGGTATTCCACCGGCGCCTGAAACGCGTGGCGGTCATACCCGGCGAAGACCTCAGGAAGGCGGCTCTCCGGGAAGTGAACCGCCGCCTCGCACAGCCCCGTGAAGATGCTGGCGGCATCCTCGGCAAAGTTGTAGCGCTTCAGGCCGATCCCGATGAGCGCGTTGTCGTGTGGCCAGATCGAGCCAACCTGGTAGTCGATCGGATTGTAGGCGTGTTCGGCGGCCGAGAGGGTACGAACTCCCCAGCCACTCCACATCTCCGGTGTCATGAGCGCCGAGCGAACCGGTGCGGCGTGCTCGGGGGGCGCGATCCCGCACCAGAGCGCCTGACCTGGGTTGGAGGCAACTACGCCGACCTGGCGCTTCTCCTCCTGCTCTAGCGCGAGGGCGTACATCTGGCGATCGGGCATCCAGAAAGCTGGATCGAAGCGGCGCTGCAGGTCGCCCGCTTCCTGTTCCAGTGTCGCCGCGCGCTGCTCGTCACCGCGGTGGCGATACGCCGCGGCCAGCAACTGCTTCGCCCGGTAGACGTAGCCCTGGACCTCGACCAGGGCGATGGGCGGCTCGGCCAGGGTGCCATCGCGGCGAACGATGCTGTTGCCGGAGTCTTTCCACCCCTGGTTGCGGAGACCCTTGCCCGCCTTGCGGCGGTACTCGATGAAGCCGTCGCCGTCGCTGTCGCCGTAACGGGCGATCCACTGGAGCGCGGCATCGACGTTGGGCTGCAAGTGTTCCAGCAGCGCGAAGTCGGCGGTCCAGCGCAGGTATTCACCCAACAGCAGGAGCCAGAGCGGGGTTGCGTCGATCGTGCCGTAGTAGGGCGTGAACGGAACCTCGTGCAGGTTGGCCTGCTCGCCGATCCGCAGCTCGTGGAGGATCTTGCCCGGTTCCTCGTCGCGCTCGGGCCGTTCCTCTGTGCCCTGGTATGTCGCGAGCACGTGCAGCGTGGTGGCGGCGATGCGCGGCTCGTACGGCAGCATCTGCAACGCCGTGATGCAACTGTCGCGGCCAAACAGGGCGACGAACCAGGGGATGCCGGCGGCGAAGAAGAGATCACCCCGTTGCAGCGTCGTCAGCATCCGGAGATCGTCGAAGGAGCGATCAAGCAGTCGTGCCAGCTGGCGATCACCGGCCTTCACGGTCGTCGTGCCAATCTTCTCCTTGCCGTGCTCGGTGCGTTCGTGCCAGGGAGCGTGGGCATGGACCGGGTGCTGCTCGGCCCGGCGCCGCGGCTCCGCCGGTGGCTGCTGGTCGGTGACGTGGATGGTACCCTGCAACATTGCGGCGGTCTGTGGCGCGAGCTCGAGGTGGTAGGTCGCCGTCGCGTCGTCGCACGAGTCGGGCAGTGGGTCAAACCGGATCGTGGTGGTGCGGATGTGCTTGTCGGCGCCGTCGTAGCGCAGGGTGAGCGTTCCCGCGGCGAAGCCTGGTGGCTGGAGCGTGCCACGCTGCTCCGGCGGGTTGCCGCGGATCGTAAAGATGTCGTCGAACTCAGATCCGAAGCCGAGGGTGATCTTCGTCGCGATCGGGTTGGCCGTTCCGTTGCGGACTTCGATCCGGAGGTACAGGCAATCGCTGATCGTTATCTCGCGGGTGATCGCCAGCGACTGCTTGTACACCATGGGCCCGCCCTCACGTGGGAGATCGGGATTGCTGAGCACGGAGCGGATCCGGTTCGTCTCCTCCGCCGCAGCGTACAGCAGCACGGGTCGAATGTCGTCGACGCACAAAGAGGCCTGGGACAAAAAGCGGCAGTCGTGGAAGTAGAGCCCATAGACGTGCTCGCCCGCCGATACGTTGCCGTCCGTCTCGGTCAGCAGGAACAAGTTGCCCTGCTTGATCGCCAGCGCCGAGGTGATATCGGGCGTCTTGGGGTTATGTGCCGGCACGAATGGCGGTGAAAGTGTGTTCCTGTCTCCCTGTCTCTCTGCCACGGCAACCTCCAAACCCGCGCGGCGGCGAGCGGTCTCTCGGTTCCTTTCTAGTGAGTACGACCCGTGCTGCTCGATGAAGGCGCCCAGTCGACCACGACCTTGATCTCGTCGGCCTCCTGAGGCGCGAGGGCCTTGGGGAACTCGGTCGCAGGATAGTGACCGGTCATCAGACGGGCGACGTGGCCCGGCCAGCGCTTGTCGGCGATCGCCAGGTCCTGCACTGCCATCTGGAAGTGGTCGCGCGCTGCGTTGACGCTGCCCACCATCGCCTGATTGCCGAGGACCAGGTGCCGGGCCAGGGCGGGGCCGTGAATATCGATCAGCCGGTCGCCTGCGGGGATGCCGGTGAGCACGTAAACGGCGTCGAAGGCCAGGGCGTCGAGCAGGTTGAACGCCAGCCTGGCCACGCCGGCCGCTTCCACGATCAGGTCCATCGGCCCCAGCGTCTCATCTACCCGGTCTGCCGGCACCTGGCGGCCATCGACGTACTGCCCGCCGATCTGCTCCAGCCAGCGCGGCCGCGAACTGTCGGCGTCCACGATGTCGAGGCCGTACACCTCAGCCTCACGGACGCGCAGCGCCAGGGCGGCCAGCAGCCCAACGGGACCGAGCCCGGCCACAAGACAGCGACGGCCTGCAAGCCAGAGCGGTGTTGCCTGGGCATCAGGCAGGCGGGCGAACTGGATCCCGACTGCTTCGCCGATCGCCTTCTCGGCTATCGAGAGCGGCTCGGTCAGCACGCCGACCGGCTCCAGTTCCGATGGAACCTGCACGACGTGCCGCTCACGATCCACCACGTACTCGGCCTGGAAGCCGTCGAGTCCCCAGATGCCGCGCTCGCGGTAATCGCCGGTGCGGCACATGTCCGCGCGGTTGATAGCGCAGGGAAGGCACTTGCCGCACCCGCGCCGTACCGTGAAAAGGGCGTAGTCACCGACCTTGACCCGCGTGACGGCCGGGCCGACCGCGACGACCTGGCCGAACATCTCGTGGCCGATCACGAGATCTTCCCGGCCCGCCGGAGCGAGAGCCCGCCCGCCGGCTGCTTCCTCGCGGTCGGTGCCGCAGATGCCGACCCGGATCACCCGCACCTTGACCTCGTCCGGCGCCTGAACCTGCGGCTCCGGGCGGTCGACCATCCGTACCGTGGTCGTGCCGGGAACCACCGCTATCGCTTGCATCGCCTCTTCCCCTCTCGATAGGTCGCGACGCACCAGGGAACCAGCGCCCACCGGCTCACCCGGCCGAGACGCCCCCCTGCGGAGCACGATCCGACGTCCTGGCGGTGAACCGAACAACGCAGTTCAGCATGGAAGTCCCCGGTGACGAGCGGCGTCCAGCTCTGTCTGCGCCTGGAGCAACCACCGTGCCAGCTGCGCTTGACCCCCCAGTAGCGGTTGGCGGCAAACGGCGGCTTGGCCGATGCCTTCGAGACAGTCGTGGAGCCGGCTGGTGGCCCGCCGCGCCCGGGCTTGCGCCAGTTGCGCTTCCCTTTGCGCTCCCACTGGTCGCCGATGCTACGATTCTCGTCAGAGTAAGCTTTGACTTCGAACAGTCAAACACCGCCCGGCTCTGTGAGGACTGTATCCAGATCGCCCCCCTTTTCGAGCGGGCCACCCCTCGTTTCGCAAGAAGATCCACCGGCTGTCGAGCGAGGCGCACAATAGCTAAGTCACCCACTCTTCGTCCCAACGGCCTATTCGGTACTGCTCAGCTTCATCGGCGTTCCGCTCGATTCGCTGCCACACTATCAGAACAGAGACGCCTCAGGAATTACTGCCTCCCAGTGATGACCTGCAGCGGCCGCTTCTGCGTCGAGCAAGCGCGTTAGCGGGATTGTCTTTGCCGCATCCCGGACACGGGAATCGTATGCTTGTTCCACGTCCAACGCCAGGTCACGTATGGTAGTCAGGCCCGCATCTAGCACTTACCGATCGAGGTAAATTCGATAGTACGTGCCAATACTCTAGGCGAACAGCCCTGATCGTTCGAAAGCAACAATCATGTGCTGGTCCCTGATCAATCGCTCTAGAACATCGGTCAAGGAGTCGTTGCGCGGGTGAGAACATGGTTCGTAGTAACCGCTTTAGCGGTCTTGGGCGCGCTTCAGCGCGCACTACGAACCTGAAAGCACCTTCACAAGGTGCTTTGCAATCGTCTCGGTGACTCCTCGACCGACGCTCTAGGCAAGCAGTTTTCTGGCCCGCTTGGACAAACTCCAGTCCACTCTTCTAGTGCAGTCCATGGAGGTTCTTCGTAATCAATAAACGTTATCATAGATAAAGTAGTGAGATTTCGGCAACGAGCGCTGAAAGGCGGATAGATGGTCAAGTACGACGAGTCGGTGACAAAGCCGAGCCGGTTTGTGGCAATGATGGGTTTGACGGTGGAGGAGTTCCAGGCGTTGGTGGCGCCTTTCGAGCGCGCGTGGCTGAGCCAGCCGGACGCGTGGAAGCTGGATGGAACGCGCTGGACCGGGCGAGACGATAGCAGGTACCGAACCGCGGCGTTGCCTCGTGCGAAAGACAAGCTACGATTCATTCTGATATACCTGGAGCAGGTGCCGACCAAAGAAGGGCAGGGGCAGCTGTTCGACATGAGCCGGTCGAACATCACTACATAGATTTATCTGATGCCCCAATACCCTACGGAATGTCCAGGGTCGAATTGACACAAACATGGCGCTGAGGAAAATAGGACCGGTGAAAAGGCAAGCGAAGCGGGAGAGCAACGCGAATGACGGTCTTTGAGCGACTGCTGGCGCCGGCCCTGCCAACCCTGACAGCCATCGAGGAAGCCCGAAAGAAGCATCACAATGAGACCTTTACATGGATAGAATTTGCAAGGATCATGGTGTATTGCTTTACAAAGGGATGCAAGAGCCTGACATCCCTGGCGGTTGCCTTGCAGAATGCGGATGAGGCGCTCCAGTTGCCACCGGTGCCGGTGATGACGCTCTCCGATGCGTTTCGACGCTTCTCGCCGGGGTTATTGCGGCAGGCGCTGCACCAACTGGTCATGAGACTGCCTTTACCGTCGAATCCTGAACTGGCGCTCGTGGGGCAGATTTATCTCGCCGATGGCAGTATTTTTCCAATCGTTCAAGGCTTGACCTGGCCAGGTGGGAGCATTGAATCTTCGATTAAAATGCACTTGCGCTTCCATCTGAATACAATGGTGGCGGTTGACTGTCGTATTGGGCTGGAAGATTCGAGTGAACGCCAGGCGCTGCGTCAGACGCTGGTGGCTGGGATCACCTATGTTCTTGATCGTGGTTACTTTTCGTTTCAACTGATTCGGGCGGTGATCGAGGCGCAGGCGCATGTGATTGTGCGGGCCTACAACGATATTGTTGTGGAGATAGAGACCGAATTGCCGGTAGACTTGCCGAAGCCGGTCAGTTCTTTGTGGAGCGATGTGAGCGATCGCATTGTGGTCTCAGCCAA
>DOUV01000306.1:8301-8606 GCA_003520455.1 Chloroflexota bacterium
GTACGGTTCTTTAAACACACGCTGAACGGTATTCAGGTGTTTCCGACCAGTCCCAGGGGGGTTGAAAACTTTTTTCTGGCTTTGTTTATCACGGCGCTCTTGCAACTCTATTTCAAGCAGCAATGTCTAGCGGAGGAGAATATGCTCCCTCCTTCGCTCCAAGAGATCTTAGAGGCCCGGCAGGAAATTCAAGCCCAGCCCAGTTCTACTTCCAGCCGACCTACGGCTCATCTCGCGATTGCGTGCTTTATGACCACCGTTAACCATAACTTAGCTCTTTTCTGGAAAATCCCGCGACATTGGCT
>DOUV01000844.1 GCA_003520455.1 Chloroflexota bacterium
ATTGGGCTTTCTGCGACTACGGTGAGGACTATCTCTACCCTCCACCTCACCGTTCTCGGCCCGGTCCGCCTCCAGAGCCAGACACAGACGCGCTCGCTGTTCGCCTCGCTTCCGGCGATGGTGACCGGGTTGCTCGTCTCTTGTGCAGGTGCGGGCCGGCCGGTCACGCGCTCGAGCCTGGCCGGCAGCGTCTGGCCTGATCAGACCGAAGCGCGCGCCGCCATCTCGCCGATGACCTCTACCGATTGCGCCGGGCGCTGGGCGACGAGTTGGCCGCCGAACTGCTCTGCGTCGACGCAGAGACGATCGCGCTCGGCGACGTGCGGGTCGATGCCGACGACTTCCGCTGGCTGGCAGCCTCATCCAGCCTCGACGACTGGCGGGCCGCGCTCGAACTCTACCGCGGCGATCTGCTCGAAGAGCTGGACGCGGAGTTGCTGTTGGCGCCGCGTGCGGAACTGCGAGAACTCTATCTGGCCACCCTCGAGCGGCTCTGTACCGCGCTCACGCAGGCGGGTCACTTCGCCAACGCGTTGAGTGTAGCAGCACGTGGCAGGAGCATCGTTTCCTGCGTTGAGACGGGGCGCTGCGACCACGATGTATTGCTCCTGACTCCGGCTGTAAAACCGAGAGCGGGGCACGATGTGGTGTTTCTCCTTTAGATCGACCTCAACTTCAGCCTTTATTCGACGAACTGGCTCATCAGTAAGCGCCACCGACCTCGGCGCGGCGCGAGCAGTCGTCCGTGAAATCCAACAGTGCATCGAACGTTTCGGCAAAGGGTGAGAGCAACTTCTCAGCCAGTGGAGGAGGGGTCCCCCCGATTATGATACAGACCTGGTAGGCAGATGCTGTTTGACAGCTTCGACGATATTCCGCTATAAAATCCTCAAAATTTGTACCTTACCCGGCGTAGAACGTCATCGAAACACAGCCGGGTTTGTTCCTGCAGCACAAGAGGCAGTGCAGGATGCCCACGCTGCACATTCAACTCCTGGGTGAGTTCCGGATCGTCTACGACGACAGACCCGTCACAACCGTGGACTCGCCACGCCTGCAATCCTTCCTGGCCTATCTGCTCTTGCACCGCCACGCGCCCCAGTCTCGCCAGCACCTGGCGTTTCTCCTCTGGCCCAACTCTACCGAGGCCCAGGCTCGCATCAACTTGCGGAGTACGTTGCACCGCTTGCGTCAGGTCCTGCCTGACGCCGACCGCTTTCTCCACGCCGACGTCCAGACGGTACAGTGGCGTCCCGATACCGCCTTTACCCTCGATGTCCTGGACTTTGAAACGGCGGTGGCCCAGGCGGATCAAGCCGAGGGTGTGGGCGACGCGTCGGCATTGTCAGTCGCGCTCAAGCAGGCCGTGGCCCTGTATCAGGGCAACCTGCTGCCGGGTTGTTACGGCGATTGGATCGTGCCCGAACGCGAACGGTTGAGCCAGTTGTTCATCGGGGCGCTGGAACGGCTGATCCTGTTGCTGGAAAACCGGCGCGACTACCTCACGGCGATCGGTTGCGCCCAGCGCCTGCTGCGCCATGACCCGCTGCACGAGGCGACGTATCGCTGCGTGATGCGCCTGCACGCCGCCTTGGGTGACCGGGCCGGCGTGGTGCGCACCTACCAGACGTGCGTGGCGGTCTTGCAGCGCGAACTGGCCGTGGAGCCGAGTCCCGCCACCCACCGAGCGTATGAGCATCTGTTGAAGATGGAGGCGCCCTCGCCCCAGCTTGACGACCTCCCCCCTCGACCCACGACCAACAACCTGCCCCTCCAGTTGACCACCTTCATCGGCCGAGAGCGAGAGATGGCCGAGGTCAAGCACCTGCTGGCAACCACGCGCCTGGTGACCCTCACCGGCGCAGGCGGCTGTGGCAAGACGCGGCTCGCCCTCGAGGTGGCGGCCGGGGTTGTCGAGGAGTTCGCCAGCGGCGTGTGGTGGGTAGAGTTGGCCGCCCTGGCCGACCCGGCCCTCGTGCCCCAGGCAGTAGCCTCCGCCCTCGGCCTGCACGAGCAGCCGGGACGTGCCCGCGCCGAGATGCTCACGAGCCACCTCCGCTCCAGGCACCTGCTAGTTGTACTGGACAACTGCGAGCATCTCATTGAGGCCTGCGCCCACCTGGCCTCGACGCTGCTGGGTGCCTGTCCCAACCTGCGCATCCTGGCCACCAGTCGCCAGCCGTTGAACATCCCAGGTGAAACGACCTGGCTCGTACCCTCCCTCTCCGTGCCTGAGTCCCAGCGCCCCATGTCTGCCCGGGGAGACCCGGTGTCCGCGCTGATGTGGTATGAGGGGGCCCGCCTCTTTGTCGAGCGGGCGACGGCCGTCCTGCCCACCTTCACTTTGACGAATCGGAACGCGCCGGCGGTGGCGCAGGTGTGTCGGCAGCTGGATGGGATCCCCCTCGCCATCGAGCTGGCAGCCGCCCGGGTGAAGGTGTTGCCGGTCGAGCAGATTGCTTCACGGTTGGACAAGTGCTTATTGTTACTGACCGATGGCCGCCGGATGGCTCTACCGCGACATCAGACGCTGCGAGCAGCCATTGACTGGAGTTACAACCTGCTGTCCGAGAAGGAGCAGACCCTGTTCCGCCGGCTGTCGGTCTTTGCCGGCGGCTTTGCGCTGGAAATGACAGAGGCCGTCTGCGCGGGGGATGCAGGACACGATGCCATCTCATCCCACGAAGTTCTCGACCTGCTATCGCGCCTGGTTGACAAGTCGCTGGTGGTGATGCAGGAGCGAGATGGGGAAGCGCGATTTCGGTTGCTGGAGATCGTGCGGCAGTATGCAGTGGAGAAGCTGGTCGAGTCTGGAGAGGCCGAAGGGCTCCGTGCCCGTCACGTTGACTTCTTCCTCCGATTGGCCGAGGAGGCTGAGCCGGAACTGACGGGAGCAGAGCAAGTAACGTGGTTAGACCGGCTGGAACTGGAGCATGATAACTTCCGGGCGGCGCTGGGCGGTTGCGATGTGGCAGCAGGTCTGCGACTGGCGGCCGCCCTCTCCTCGTTCTGGTTCTTTCGTGGCTATTGGAACGAGGGCCGCCGATGGCTCGGACGAGTGTTGGAGCGAAGCGAGAGCATGAGGGTGAGCGCGCGTGCAAAGGCGCTCATAGGTGCGGAGAGATTGGCCAGACTGCAAGGGGACTATCGGTTGGCACACTCGCTGTGTCAGGAAAGCCTGGCCCTGTACCGGGAAGTGGGAGATCGGCGAGGGATTGCCAGCGCGCTTTACCACTTCGGGATGAACGTTCGCCGGGACGACCCGGCGCAGGCGCGGGCGCTCTTTGAAGAAAGCCTGGCGATCTGGCAGGAGCTGGGCGACATGGCGGGCGTCTCTTCGGCGCTGATCGACCTCGGACGTCTTGCCTGGACTGAAGGCGACGGGACAACGGCCCGGGCGCTCTTTGAGCAAGCCCTGACCATCCGGCGGAAACTGGGCGACCCGTGGGGTATCGCTTACGGGCTGTACCTTTTCGGCTACCTGACTTTCGACCAGGGTCGGTACGCTGAAGCGCGCTCGCTCTTTGAGGAAGGCCTGGCGCTACGGCGCACCCTGGGTGACAGGCAAGGCATTGCCGATACGCTCATTTACCTGGGAGACATCGCCTGGGCGCAGGGCGACGTTTTAGAGGCACAGTCACTATATGAGGAGACCTTGGCCCTCTATGAGGAATTAGGAGACCAGCGAGGCGTGGCGACGGTCCTGTGGGCGCTGGGCGATGTCGCGCGGGCTCAAGGCCATTACGGCCGGGCGGCATCCGAGCTCAACCAAAGCCTGGCGTTGTACCGCCAGCTCGGCCACGGGAACGTCGCCTATGCGCTTCTGAGCCTGGGGCACCTGGCAACGGATCAGGAAGACCGCCGGCAGGCGAGAGCATTTTTTGAGGAGAGCCTGGCTCACTTCCGCAGGCGAGGGAATAAAGAGGGCATGGCCCTGTGCATGGCAGGTCTCGCCGGAGTGACCGTCTCGGAACAGCGATCGGCGAGCGCAGCGAGTGCCGCCAGGGCAGCCCGGCTGCTGGCGGCGGCCAGGTGCCTGCTCAAGAGCATCGGCGTCCACCTGCAACCGGCCTACCGGGCCGACTATGATCGCACCGTAGCGGCCGTCCGCGCTCAACTCGATGCGGCTGCGTTGGAGGCCTCGTGGGCAGAGGGGTGGGCCATGACGATGGAGCAGGCGATCGAGGACGCATTGGAACAGTGGAATGCTTGAACATTCGTAATCGTCCAGGGGAGCAGAAACGTGAAACGTGATGCGTGAAGCAATCGTTCACGCATCACGTTTCACGCATCACGCCTCCTCGCCCTTTTGTTTCCAGAGATTGCTTCCCTGCACGCTCCCCGCAACGCTTTTGCAACGCTCCTTTTGCTATAGTAGCGGCATCACACGCATCGAGGCAACCCACTTGGACAAGAGGCAGCCACATCCTCGCTCCCATCTGTTCACCGTGCGCCTGTGGCGGGAAGAGTTGGGCGGGGGCCGGGCGGAGTGGCGTGACAAGGCGCAACACGTGACCAGCGGCGAAACGCACTACTTCCGCGACTGGTCCAGGCTCATCGCCTTTCTGATCGCGATGTTGCCGGATGCTGATGCGGGCAATCTCACAACACAAGGAGGAACCGATCGTGGCCAGGACTTTTAACCAGATGGCGACGGAAGCGATGGTCGAAGTGCCGAGCATAAGCCCGGAGGAGGCGCATCGCCGGATGGGACAGGACCCACACACGTTGGTGATTGACGTGCAAGATGCGGCCGACATCGCTGCGGCCGGCACGATCCCCGGCGCCGCCACCATCTCGCTTGGCGCGCTGACCTATAAAGCCGACAACGAGCTTCCCGAGGAGTGGCGCGATCCCCGACTCCACGACCGCTCACGTCCCATCATCACCACCTGCTCGCTCGGTCCGCTGGGCGCGCTGGGCGGCAAACTGCTCAAAGATATGGGCTTCACCAACGTCAGCATCCTCGCCGGCGGCACGCAGGCGTGGAGTGAGGCCGGCTTTCCGTTACAGCAGCTTTAGCCCTGTCGCTTGGGGTTGCGGGCTTCGCGGGATGGCCGGACACCTACTCCCTGGCCGGCCAGCCCTGGCTATTTGGGGTATTGATGGCGAGCCACCAGGAACAGACGCAAGCTACTCGGGCGGTCTCGCTTTCAGCATGACCTGTTCCGCGAGAGGAGCAAAGAAGGTCTGCAACTCACTAACCGTGAGAGGCTCGATCATGCGTGGCAGATGCTGGACACGGTGCACCTCGCGCAACATGCCAGCGAAGTAGAATTCGCTGAAGCCGGGGTCTTTGACTTTGGCCAGTTCCATCAACTCATCCAGGTCAAAGCCGGCCCGGAGCAGGAAGTACAGGTCCACAAAATCTTTGGGTGCGGCCCGGCCAAAGAGGGCAGTCAGCTTATTGACGGCGATATTGAGCATGGAATCCACAATGATGTCGCCAAAACGCTGATGCTCACCGAACTGTGGGCCGACATCACGCACCAGATCAAGCTTGAGTTCCGGTTGGCCGGGGACCCGGAGAAAGACCTGCCGGAAATGGATTGTCGCGACACGCTCTTCATGGACACCGCCCAGGGCCGTGGCAATCGCCGGCAGGCTGGCCGAGGCAAGGGTGAATGCCTCGTCGTCCAGGGTGAACAGGTCAATGTCTTCGCTATACCGGTGATGCAGATAAAACTCGGCCAGCGCAGTTCCTCCGGTCAAAAAAAAGGCCTGGCCCGCGCCACCGGCGAAAAACAGCCTAAGGATCTGCTGATGGAGAGGCGACAGAATGTCAGGCAGCGTCACGGGACCACACGTCCATAGCCCAGGCCCACACGTCGCGCACCTCGCGCCGCATTCGGGGATAGATCTGTGGCCAGTAGCGGCGTACTTCCGCCAGGGTCAGATAGCGCCAGATATCGTCCCAGCGCGCCGATTCCAAGATGCGTACCATCATTTGCACTTTCTCGTACTCGTTATCGCCGCGCAAAATCGCCCGGACTTCATCTTCGGTCAAATCATAATCCCAGATGAAATAAGGCCGCTGTGCAGGGCGTTCGATCTGGTGAGTCATAATCTCATCCTGGGTGGGGGGTATTGATTGTCAGACGAGAACCCCGATCGGCGAGTTGGTATCCCGATTGTAGTACATGAGCGGTGAGAATGCCAGTTGCGGATGGCCTGCTGGCTCTCATCAGAAGGAGATCAGACATGAACACGGATCCGGTCGATCCGAAGTTGGCGGCAGCGCAGAACTACGAACGCCTCGTCGTGACCTACAGCATGGCGCCCAGCACCGCCATCCTGCTGGAGCACGCGGCGCTGCGGCCGGGCGAGCGCGTGGCCGACGTTGCCTGCGG
>DOUV01000441.1 GCA_003520455.1 Chloroflexota bacterium
CGTCGTCAGAAGAGGTGCCCCGCTATCGAGGGGATTGAAACGAGGGAAAAAGTTGCACTGGACGGTGCAAAGATGAGTCAGAAGAGGTGCCCGCTATTCACGATCTTGCACAATCAATCAATCGATCGAGCAACTCGCCGATGCCCAATTCCTCATACACCCCAGCCACCAAACCCGGATGGTTCAGATTCTCGCTCTGATACGCGTCGCTCATCTTGCGCCCGATCTGCTGTTTACAGAGGTTGTCGCGACGCCCGTCGCTTAATTCAAGTTTCTCTCACCGCCATGTGCGTAATGTCGGACCAGCGCCTGCTCGCTGGATTTTGGGGGCTATTGGGTTGGTTCGTCCGTCGGCGGAGTGATATCCTCTCCAGACCAACGGGTTTGGAACCACAGTTTGCAGGTAAGGAGCGCGTTCCCCCCGAGCACGAGCCGATCGCCGTCTTCTAAGAGGTATTCCCGCCCCTTCTCGATCCGTTCCCCGTTGATCAAGGTTCCGTGGCGGCTCACGTCGATAATCCGGACGCTATGGCCATCAGCCTTGATGCGCGCGTGATCGTTGCTCACCGCTCGACACTCGGCCCGGACCCGAATGCGCTGGTGAGCCCCTCGCCCGATCGTGAACTCATCAAAACTGCTGATTGGGTAAGCGATCGCTTTGCCCTCCGCGTCCACGACGCACAAACAGCCGATGACATTATCGAGAATCCGTTCGTGCTCGAACCAGCGAGAAGCGCCGAGTGCCTCGGTTGCAAACCAATCCATCTCCTCAGCTGTCAACTGAAGGGTGGAGACGGTCTTGAAGCTGTAGGCGAGCACCTCATCGGTGCTCAAGATATTGAACCAGAGGGCGTCTTCCTGGGGATACATGATCTGTGATTGGCGATGCAAGGAGGGATAAAAGAGAATCCACCCATTGAGGTGGCGCCAGGCACGTTCGAGCTGGTGCCGGTGTGGTGCCGCCATACGGGGCAGGCGGGCAGCCGCGTTGGCCAGAAAAGGGATCCATGCGCTGCGCGCTCGGGCGATTTGTCGATAGGGGTTGATGGCCTTGCCGCTCCGTACCACGTGATCGCTGCCGATCACTCGCCAGGGCTGGTCTGGATCGAGCCCTTCAATCGGACCGGAGCAACTCTTGAAATCGAGCAGGGCTACGAATTTCTCACTGAATAGAATGGCGTCGAGTTGCGTCAGCCCGTGGCGAAGCGTGGGGACATTGCCGACCAGTACGACGCTGGGGCGGCTGTGATGGTGGTAATGATCGTGGAGAAGACTGGCGACACGGTAAAATGCACGGCTTTCCTGTAGCGCCTCAATGGATGAGTGCCGGTAGATCTGGAAGGGCATTGCGGCACACCTCCTTGGTCAAATACATTGGGCCTCAATTCGGACATCCACGGACCCATCGAGTATGGCTTTTTTGCTGCTCACAGTTAGAAGATGAGCCGGCTGGCGACCTCCTTGATGCTTGCCGACAGGTGATCGCGAAGTGAGAGGCGATCATAGCGTTGCGAGCGGCAGGCGAAGAGAGGATCGTATCCACGATTCCGAACGACGCGGGCAAGGAGCGCCGGTTCGGTCAGGAAGATCAGGGCTGTGTTGATCTGGTCACTTCGCGGCGCCCATGCATGACCCGGCCGGGGGCAGTGGACGATGATTTCCTTCGCTGTCATCCTGCGGCCACGCGGCTTTGTCAGCAAGAAGAAGCCTGTCAACTGCGTCAATTCTCGATTGCTCGTCTCGATGCGCATCGTACCTTCAGAGTCGGGCCGGTCCATGGTTTCAAACGGGTAGTAGATGCTGGCCATCAAAAGAGAGCAATTCCGGCAAAGTTACAGCACAACAACGCCGTACAAATGGAAACCAACGGCCCTGAATGAGGCCACGTCGTAGACCATCGGCAAAATATATGATAAAATGTTCCGGGCGTTGAGGCAAGAAGGATACCGAGAAAAGCGAGGGCCAGATTCGAACCGTTGGCTTGATCTCTCCTCATCTGGTTGGCTGGCGCGTTTTACAAAATCGCTCTTATTTGGAATCCGGTGCGCTGGCGCCGGGGCGGGAATGCGACGCACCCAGAAAGTGTGTCGCACCTGATCTGCCGATGGGACTCCAATCTGAGTGTACAAAATTCTGCTGAAGCATCCAAGGGCGTTCAAGCGGGAACCCCAGACCGGTTGCCGTTCAGCGAGGTCAGAAGGTGAAGGCTTTGCTTGCGGCCAGCTGACTGAGCCTGGGACCCTCAACGAACTCTGGTCACCTAAACAGGAGCGTCTGAGCAGCGAGCATATGCGAGCTTGGGTTGCCTCATCCGGAGCAGTCCCGTTCTTGATCGTCTCAAGTTGGGAGGTCGGAGACAGATGCTTCAGATCGAGCCATCGCAAGTCGGACGATACCGCCTGGTAGAGAAGCTTGGCAAGGGGGCCTTCGGCACGATCTATCGTGGCGTAGAGCCCCAGCTCGATCGCACGGTTGCGATCAAGATTTTGCATCCCAACTTGCGCGCCAGTGAGGAATTCGTCACTCGTTTCAGGCGCGAGGCACAGATCCTTTCAGGCCTCCAACATGAGAATATTGTCAGGGTCTACGATTGGGAATTTGAAGATGGTGAGCCCGATTATATTGTGATGGAATGGCTGCCCGGCATCTCGCTCCATGAGTACATGCGGTTGCATCCTCAGCTTCCAGTCGACGCGGTGTGCGACATTTTGGAAAGAGTCGCCTCAGCCCTCGACTACGCCCATCAGCGGGGGCTGGTCCACCGCGATGTGAAACTCTCGAACATCATCGTTGAGTTGGCTGGCGACGGGATCTGCCGGGTCACGCTGACTGATTTCGGACTGGCCAAAGACTTGTCGAGTGAAGTGACCCACCTCACCGGTTGGAATGTCCCACTCGGCACAACGCTGTACATGGCACCGGAGCAGTGTGATCCTGACCGGGCGGATGAAATCGGCTCAGGCACCGATATATACGCCCTCGGGATCATGGCGTACCGCATGCTGACCGGGAAATTCCCCTTTTATGGAAGCGAGCACGCGTTACGCTACGCTCACAAGTATCAGGACCCGCCTGATCCGCGTGTGAAGTTCAAACCAATTCCGGGTTCTGTTGCTCGGGTGCTGCTGCGTGCTCTCCGCAAGAAGCCTGAGGAGCGTTATCCCTCAGCCAGCAGATTTGTCGAGGAATTACGGACGGCCTCGGTTTCAAAGAATTTGCGACTGTGGCCCATCCCTCTGATCGGATTGCCACTGCTGCTCGTGCTCGGTCTCATGGTCTGGGACCATCGCGGTGTTGGTACCCCTACGCCGGTCGGAACAGTGGCGTCAGAAGCCGTCGCTATAGCAGTTACGTCCCCAACCGCACTGCTCTCTTCTCCTTCACCCGGTATCACCGAAAAGCAAGACGGCTTCTTGCCGGCGAACGTGACGGCAAGGATAACTGTCCCACCAGCATCCGCCACCCCAGTTCCTTCACCCCTGACGACTGTTTCTCCGGTCTCGACGCAACCACCCGCAGAACCGACGGAAGTGTCGCCGACGGGAAATACTGCTCAGGCGCTGACGGTTGTACCTCCAACATCGACCTCCAGGAGGCCAACAGAGACAGTAACTCCTCTCAGTGCACCGGTATCTTCATCATCAACCGAAAGCGTTTATGTTGCACCGACCTTAGAGGCGCCTGAGAACGGGGCGTCACTTTCTGAACCTACCATCTTCCGTTGGGCATGGAGTGGGACGCTCCAGGAGGATGAGTATTTTGACGTACGCATTTGGCGCGAGGGTGAACCTCATAACGGTATAACCTGGACCAAGGATCATCAGTATCCGGTCGATCCTGGCCTCAGAGGGCCCGGGAATTTTTTCTGGAGTGTCGCGATCGTGCGTGGGCAGAACGGGACGGTGACAAGTGTACTCAGTGCGGAAGCGCCTGCCCGAGGCTTCACCGTGTCTACTAGAGAGGAGCCTCCCACACACAAACCGTATCCAGAGCCCACTACGCCCAAGTCATATCCGTGAGGGTCAGCCTATGCAGTGTTGGATGGTGGCACCGGCCACCGGGGGCTGGCCGGATCGGCCACCCGCGGGAAGCCCAGCAGCCAGACCAGCGCCGGGTGCTCGACCAGGGAGGGGCACAAGGCGCCCATCGAGGGCTTGTGCT
>DOUV01000130.1 GCA_003520455.1 Chloroflexota bacterium
AGGTTCAATTGGAAACGTGCAATGAAGGTGCTTTCAGGTTCGGAGGGGCGCACGGCCGTGCGCCCCTCCTACGAACCACGTGCTCACCCGCGCAACGACGACTTGACCGATGTTCTAGCTTCTCCAGTAGCCTCCGCATGCCCGCTCCGCCGTCGGCGACGAATATCTCGCTCCATAAGCTCGGGGCTGTCTCCACGCCTGGCGGGGGCTCTTCTCGCACGCTGGCGCCGACCGTGGCCAGACCGATAGTAGCTGCCCGCACGGCTTCGCACGTCTCGGTCGACGGCGGTGGTGCGAGCCCGATATCGATGTAGTAGGCGACGCGCAGTTCGTTCAGTTCGACCGACGTCGGATCCCGAAGGGGCATAGGAACGGCCGCCGGATCGAGACCGTCCGGCCCGGCGATGATCGGCAGAATCAGGCTCAGGTCCTCGACCCGGCGTGCCAGTGGGCCTACTTGGGTGAACGCTTCGGTAGCGCCGAACTCGAGGAAGGGGATGTGGCCGGTTCGCGGCACGCGCCCGGCAGTGGGCTTGAGTGCGGCGATCCCGCCTTCCCCTGCAACAGCTCGGCTACCACGACCTCACAATCTCCTTCCGCCTGGTGACTCCCAAGGCTATTCTGCACATGCGCGCGCATTCTCATCGTGTGCTTTCCCTACCACCGCGGTACACATAGGCATATGGGGAAGGATCAGGCGCGCGCAGGGGCATAGCTGCTGGCGGGACGTAATCGACGGATGCAGGCGACGCCTGCATCCGTCGGTCAGGCGGCGAGCAGGGCATGCCCAGGGGGAGCATGCCGGCCTGCTGCCAGCCGTTGCCCGCCTCGGCTTAGCGTGTCGCTGCACTCAGCGGTCCCCGTTCAGGCCACAGCGCAAACAACACCTCGTAGGTTTCCCGGCGGACGTCTACGGCCTCGTAGGCGCTCGCAATCGTGCGGGCCAGCTCGGTCTCCCGGAACGCGGTCAGCGCCGCCGCGCTCTCGAAGAAGTAGATGCCGCACACGTCGCCCGTCTGGGGATCGCGGCCGTAGACCTTTTGCTGGAGTCCGGGCACCTCACGAAAGCGAGGACGGCGCTCCAGCAGCCGCCGCTCGAACTCCTCAGGCTCCAGGTTGGACTTGATCCGAACGAAGAAGATGACGGACATGAGTCTACCTCCCTTTCCCGGCCTGGAGCTCGATCACATCCACTCCGTATGGCCGAACCACCCAGGCTAACTTGTAGATCAACGCGCAGGTATGGCCATCGAAGCAGCCGAACAATCAGTATTCAGCTGCGCCGTCGGTGTATATCGGTGCGAGTGTAAGCACAAAACGAGCGTTCAAAATTGCTCTGCTCTGTCGCCACGCATCTGTGCCTCTAGGTCGAATCCCGCCCCTCCACATTGACAACCGTCGGCCCGGTCCCTTGGAGGAAGAGGATGACCTCCCCGCCCTCGGTGGCAGATGGATTCATCTCGCGATGCACGGTGTGGGGCGGGACGGAGAAGAATCCCCCGGGACCGACGGTGATCGCATCCCGCCCACCCGGGCCGCTCTCGAGACGAGCCGTGCCGGAGACGACGTAACCGTACACCGTGTAGTCTCCGTGATGATGCCAGCCGGAGACGGTTCCTGGGTCAACGCGGGAGCGCAGGACCACCAGCCCCTCGCCCTTGAAAGCAAGGTCCCTGGTAATGCCGGGACTGGATGCAGCTTCGGTGAGAGCGTCCTTCTGCACTGCCTGGAGCTTGGACATCACTGAACCTCCTCGTAGATAAGATATCGGGCTGGCCGGTGGAGCGTGCTATGGCTTCCTTGGCAGCGGGTGTGTCGAAGCCCTCATTCTCAGCACGGGTTATCAAGGGCGGGCTTCCAACACACGGTTGAACGGCGTCTCTGCCGCACGGCGGAAGCTCTTGAACCCCGCGCCCAGGATGATCTCGCGCCAGCGTGCTTCGCCGACCTGTGCGCCGAGCGCCAAGCCAACCTCATCGAACCTCCTTGCTTTGTTTCGGATTCCTGTGGCCAGTTTAGCAAAATCCGGCGTGCCTGTCGTCGTGGAAAACCGAACACTTTCGACAACCCTTACCGAACAATGCTGACCGGCTGACCGAACAAAAAAGGAGACAGAGCGCATCTGGCTCTGTCTTCTTGGGATACCAGTGCACGTCAGATCAGGGCTCGTCGTCTCGGGTTGCCCGTGCTAATCCTTTCTCCACCGCCCACACAGCGATCTGCGCACGGGACGAGAAACCGAGTTTGTTGAATATGCGTGTGATATGCGCCTCGACTGTCCGCACACGGATGACCAGCTCATCTGCAATCTCGCGATTCGACTTGCCCTGCGCAATCAGCGCCGCCACCTCGCATTGGCGCGCGGTCAGCCCGCCGAACTTTTGCTTCTCGGTGCGCGCAGTTGAAGGCACGGGGAGGTGTGGCAGCAGTGCCATCGCCCGCTCGATAAAGGTGCGGCGTAGCGCTGCATTCGGTATGTTTGTGGCGAGGCTTTGCATGATCTCGCGCGCGGCGGAGCACTCCGCCTGCGCGTCATCCCGGCGCGCCTGGGCCTGGTACAGTTTGCCGAGCGCAGCGTGAATCCGCCACAGCAGTGGCCGCACTCCCTGCTCGAATGCCGCCGCCTGTGCCGCTTGCAATACGGTCTCAGCCTCACACATGTTGCCCAACGCGGCCAGAGCCTCGCCGCGCAAGGCCCACACGCGCGGAATGACCGTCTGCGCCGCCACATGCCGCGCCGACGCGATCAGCCCGTCGGCGATGCGCAGCGTGGTTTCGGTCTGGCCACGCGCCAGGGCCAGTTCAGCTCGCGCATACCAGCACAACCGCTGGTTTTGTGTTCGCATCGGCGTGTCATTCGCGAGCGCGTCATTCAGAATCGCTTCCGCGCGTTCGAATCCGCTCTGCGCCGCACAGGTCACGGCGAGATAGCCACTCGTGACACCCGTCCAGAAGCGCGAGCCGACCTCACCGGACAGGGCTCGCGCGTGTTCGAGGTGCGATTGTGCCGCGTCGAAGGCCAGCACATCCAGATACAGCATTCCCAAGACGGCATGCGCGGCGGTGATCCATTGACGGTGCTGGATCTCTTCCGCACACACAAGCGCCGTTTGGGCCGCCTCGAGCGCCTCGGCATACTCGCCCAGCGGCCCCAGGCACAGCGCCAGATTGAACAGTGCAAAGGCTTCGCCGGCCCGCCAACCAATCTCACGCGCGAGCCTGACCGCCTCTTCCCCTGCACCTGTGGTTTCCGCCAGACCAGTCGCTGGCACATCCAGGTTATGCAGGTAATTCGCGGCACAGAGAGGCAGGGATGCCGCCAAGCTGGAGACGAGGCCCCGGCGATCGCCCAGGTCACGCCAGAGGTCGATCGCGCGCCGGTAGGCGCTATACGATTGAATCACATCGCCGTTCATTTGGCTGGCCATGCCGAGAAGGTCGAGTGTTTCGGCCAGGCCGCGCTGGTCGTTCAGCGCTTGGAACAGGTCTAACGCCTCGTGGTGGTAGCGCAGGCCTTCGCCCGGTTGTTCGACGTTGGCGTACCAATTACCGAGCCGGTTCAGGCTATGCGCGATCGTGGCGGGATCGCCCAGCGTGCGCGCGAGTTCCAATGCGCGCTGGAAATACTCGCCCGTCCAGGCATACTCGCGCGAGGCCCACAAAAAGCCCAGGTCGATCAGCGCCTGCCATTCCGCCGCGCCGTCATGTGCCGCCTGTGCTGCACTCAACACCTGCTCGTAATCGCCGCGCGCCGCTTCAAAATAGCCCACCGTTTCGTAGGCCCGTCCCCGCGCGCGCAAGAGGTCCATCGGAGGCGGCAGGGACATGCGTTGGGCAGCTGCCAGCGCGCGATTGAACTGCGCGATAGCCTCGTGCGGCGCGTACAGGGCCTGGGCCTGTTCCCCGGCGCGCCGCGCGTACTGGAGCGCCTTCGCCCACATTTCGGCCGCATAGTAATGATAGGCCAGATCACCCTCATGCCGGTCGAGCGCATGCGCAGAGACGCGCTCCAGCGTCTCCGCGACTCGCTGATGCAGCGCTGCGCGCTCCCGTTGAAGCAGCGTGGCGTACACGGCTTCGCGCGTCAGGGCATGGCGAAACACAAATTGGTCAGTCGATTCCTCGACCACCAGTTGCGCGGCAACCAGTTGCTTGATAACCTGGAGCAGTTGCTGCTCTTTCAGGCCGGTCAACTCCCGTAGGAGGGCAAAACTGAAACGTCGCCCGGCAACCACTGCGAGGGTCAACACCTCCTGCGCCACGGGGCCCAATTGCGCCGTACGGCGCTGCACCGCATCCTGTACACTGCGTGGAATATGCAGTTCCTCAAGCGGCCTGATCTCCCACCGCCCGGCTGTGTACAAAATCGTCCCGGCTGTAATCAACGCTTTGAGCACCTCTTCGATCGCGAAAGGGTTGCCTTCCGTGAGTGGATACAGCAGATCGAGAAACTCGGCCTTGATTGGCGCGGGCAGGTCAAAGATCGCGCGCAGCATGCTATCCACCTCGGCGCGGGTGAGCGGGGCAAGGGTGATCTCGCCTGCCAGGCGTTCGCGGTCGAATTGGGCGAGCAGATGCGTCAGACGCGGCGGCGCTTCATCCCGCCGGTAACTGGCCAGCAGGAGTATCGGATGTGCCGAGAGCCGGCGTGCGAAGAGGTGCAGGAAATCCAGACTGATGTTGTCGCTCCAGTGCAGGTCTTCCAGGATGATGAGCAGCGGCTGCGTGGCAGCCAGGCGGATGAAGTATTGGATCAGCGATTCAAAGAGGCGCCGTCGCTCGGCTTCAGGGTCGAGCGCGGGGGTCGGTTGGAGATCGGGCAGGCTGAGGGCCAGCTCCGGGAGGAGTTTAACGATTTCCGAGGCGAGCGGGCCGAGGGTCGCCCGGATGTTGGGAGGCGCGCATTGCGCCAGGTGGATCCGCAGGGTATCCACGAGGGGAGCATAGGGAAAGGAGCTGTCGGGCTCGAAGCAGGCGCCCTGCAGGGTCAGGAAATGCTGAGCCTCTGCGCGCTGACGGATTTCGATCAACAGGCGGCTTTTCCCCACCCCGGCATCGCCGGCGAGAACGATGCATTGACCTTGACCGTGCTGCACCGCGCGCAAGGCCCGTTCAAGTGTCACCAGTTCCCACATCCGCCCGACGAGCACAGGCGAGACGATCGGTCTATCAAGGGGTGGTACATTCATACTCATTTGGGCGCTCCACATGCCCGGATTGATCCTTCCAGACCCTGTCTGACTACTTGACACAGGTTCAGGCAGCCAGGGGGAGGGCGGCCGCGGTTGGGAACGCGAGCAGGTCGAGAAACTCCGCGACGAGGGCCGCCGTCGCGGTCGCGGGCCGACGGCGCACGGACAGCAACCAG
>DOUV01000131.1 GCA_003520455.1 Chloroflexota bacterium
ACGTGTCAGGCGCGCTGAGGCGGCCAAGACCAACATAGACCGGCGGTGGGCCGCCCGCCAGAAAGGCAACCAGGTCGGCGGGCGGCGCCCAATCGGCGGGGCCGTCGAGGAACCAGTAGCCGGCCAGGCAGGGGCCATCCCCCCAGTCCGCCGGTCTCGGGACGACCGACGGGCTGAATCCGTAGAGAATCGGGTCGCCCGCCCCGTCGAGCGACCGGTAGGGGCCGGGCGCGGGCAGGGGCCGGAGTCCTAGAGTCGACTGCCGCCAGCGGTTGATCGGCCACTTGAACAACTGCCAGAAGAGATGCTCGGCGGCGATATAGGTCAGCAGGTTGAAGCGGCTCTCGGGCGGAAATCTGATCGGTGACAGGTAATAAGGAAAGGCGCGGGTCCGCGTCATCGGCTGCAGCAATGCCCAGACGTGCGCGACGCCTCGTTTCTCGGCAATGTGAGGCCCCGCGAGGGAAGTGCTCGAACTGACGATGGCGCCGGCCCCCTGGCAGGCCGCCCAGAAGCCGTCGAGCATATCCTCAATCGCGGTGCCCGCTAGACGAGCGACACGGCGAAGATTGTGGAGGTGACGGATGCTGTTGCCCTGAGAGTGCTGCCAGGCCTGCCACGCCGGGGCGCTCTCCAGGGTCGCCGCCGGATTCGGAACGGGATAGAACGCCAGCCCTTGCCCGGTGACCAGGGGCTGGAAGCCGGCGAACGCCGCCAGGCATACCTCGTGTCCCGACGCCTTCAGGCCGAGCCCCAATGCCACGTAGGGTCGAACATCACCCTCGGAGCCTGCGGCCAGAATGGCGATTCGCATCAGCCGCGATCCTCGCCATCCAACACGAAGTGGGTGACCCTCGTCAAATCTACCTCACCGTTCCCGTGGATAATGCAGGGCTCACTTCCGGTGACACGATTGGTAATCCGGCCGCCCCGTATCTCGATGTCATCCGGGGCGAAGAAAAGGCATTGGAAAATCTCGCACGCATAGTCCAGCGTAATCGCGGTCCGGCCCGAAACGAACGCCTCGGCGTACCCTAACTGGTCGTAATAGTCATCCTCGAATAAGTACACACGCAACTGAGTCATCAGCCGGGCAACATACCTCATTTCGCCGATGAACCCGCCGGCATTGAGGTATTTGTAGGGGTAGGGGCTAACGGCCGGTGGGTACTGCTCAGGCGCAAGCGGAAAGCTGACAACCTCGGCGGCAAACAACAACTTCGTATCCATCCTGAGGAACTTGCTCATGATCTCGGAGAGGGGGCACGTCACAATGGTGTCGTAGGCGTCGACAAACAACACGTAGTCGTACTTCAGAAGATATCGCCAGAGATTCCAATAGAGCATCCGCTGCCGCCAACCAAGTCCTCGCCAGCTTTTCCCCCGGCCGAATACCTTGAGATCAATCTCGAACTTCTCGCAGGTCCGTTGGAGCCGTATCAGACCTTCCCCACACTCTGTAGCAACCGTACAGACCAGGACTCTCGGGAGGATCTCGTCGATGTTCATCCGGTCCGGCACAGCCGGACGCACCCGTTCCAGGAGCGGACTCAGCCAACGGGCGGATTGTCCGGCCGGGCCAGAGCTCTTCGCCGCCGGTGTCATGCCATCCTCGCGAATGCTGCCTCGACCTTCGCGATCACCTCGCCGGGCGTCATATCCGGCGTGACGGGAATCGGCTCGCCAAAATGCACCTCGATCCGGGGGCGATTACGCCTGGGGCGGAGTCGCAACGCGTGGTTGCCATCGAACCAGACCGGGAGGATAGGAAGCTGCGTTTGGATCGCCATGAGGGCCACGCCGGGATCGTGGTGCTGCACGTCTTGCGGCAGGAAGAAGAAGCCCTTTGGGAATGTGATCAGGCTGTAACCCCGGTCGAGCAGCGCGCCGGTCTCGTAGAGCCCCACCCGGGTGGTGCCAAAGCCCGGTAAGATGGTGAATCGGAACACGAGCGGCATGAGCACGTGGTAGACGAGCCCGACAAGCAGGCGGATTGACAGGGGAACGCCAGGCGACGGCGCAAAGTACTCGTGGAAGTCTCGATTGGTCACCACCATGAGGCGCTTGCGCAGATGGCGCGGGAGGGCGGCGTAGACGGCAAAGCCGTCGAGCCAGTGCCGGTGGGGAGCCGCCGCCAGGATGAAGGGCTGGCTGATGGTCAGGGGCTTCGCAGGCCAGGTCGGAACCACGCGCGCGCACAGGGAGGCCCACACTCCAATCAGGAAAGGTTGCGTCACGGCCCGTACCAGACTCCCGATCGGACCCCGTGACCAGCCGGGTTCCCGTGCGGGCAGGCGGCTCCTGGACCTCGCCGGCTCCGGCATCCGAGCAAGCGTACCCAAATCGGCCAGTGTCGCGTCCTCGGCAACTGCGACGTGTTGGAGATCGACCTGCCCGGTAGCCTCCATCAGGGTGAGCAGCTCGATAAGGTCCAGCGAGCTCAGTCCCAGGTCGCCCACCAACCGCAGTTGCTCGGCCGTGCGCTGCTCAGCCGGCAGGCGCGTCAGGTACTGCGCCAGCAATGCCAGTCGCTGGTTTCGGGAAGTTGCCTCCCGGATCGCCTGGAGCGTCGGCCGACTTTCGGCCGCGGGTCGAAGCAGAGGTCGCTCCGACCGCCAGCGTTGAACGGTTGCGGTGACCGCCTGCCGCTTCGCCTTGAGCAGACTGGTGCGGGGAAAATCACCGCCGGGCCAGACAGTCCAGCCACGGATCGTCTGGTGCGGCTCCAGCTCGGTGTTCGCCCGCCGGACAACGTCGGCGGCGTCGGCACCATTATTGAGCAATAGCACCGCGTGTACCTCTTCGTGGCCGTCTTGCTCGAGCCCGATCACGACCGCGTCACGTACTTCCGCCATCCGGTTGAGAACGGCTTCGACCTCGTCTGGATAGACGTTGAAGCCCTCGCCGGTCACGATGATGTCCTTCTTGCGCCCAACGAAGTAGAGCCGGCCGCTGCTGTCCTGGCGGGCCAGATCGCCGGTGTGCAGAAAGCCATTACGATCTGTGAATACCTGGTCCTCCGGCGTGCTGCCCTCGGCGTATCCGGGCGAGACATTCGGGCCGCCCACGAGGATCTCGCCGTCTTCGGCGAGGCGCACCTTCTGCCGTTGCAATGGCTTGCCGATCGAACCCAGGTGACCAAAGAACGGCGTGATGAGATTGATACTCACAATGGCCGTCGTTTCGGTCAGGCCATACCCCTGAGCCAGGAAATACCCGCTCTCGAACCAGAAGCGCTCGTCATCCGGGGGGAGCGCAGCACCGCCGACCAACAGCGCCCAGAACCAGTAGCCAAACTCGGCATGGGTGGCGAGGAAAAGAATGTGCCGTCGTAACAAGAAGGAGCGAATCGTGCGGACCCGCTCACCCAGCGTGAGACCCTGCCGCTCGTAGGGCCGTTGTCTCAGGGTCTTCACCAGAAGGTGTTGGATGCGCGGCACCGCGACGAGCAGCGTAACGCGCTGCTGTCTGATCGTCCGGATCACGTGCATGGGATCGACGGAGGCACTGTAGAGGACACTCAAGCCGATGGCGAGCGGGACACAGAGGCCAAGCATGAGCCCTTGCGTGTGGCTCAAGGGCGAGAGCGACAGCACCCGGCAGGGGATGATCCGGAGGAGCCAGCGCCACGCCCGGAACGGCTCGATCTCTGACACGAGATTGCCATGGGTCAGAACGACACCTTTGGGCTGCGACGTCGTGCCAGAGGTGTAGAGGATGACGGCCGGGTCATTCGGACCGACGGGGACAGCGAGGTCCTCGAAGGAGGATTCTCGCAGCTCGTCTTCCTGCCAGGAGAGCGGTTGCGTCGCTCGCTCGCACCACGAGATGTCCTGCGCCGGGCCGTGAGCCACCAATACAGCGTCCACCTGCTCGACAAGCTGCCGTACGTGGGTGGGGGAGCTGCCCTCATCTACCGGCACCACCACGACGCCGCGCAGGCTGGCACCCAGGAAAAAGGCCACCCACTCCGGTGTGTTGGGTGCCCAGAGCACGATCCGTTCTCCCGGCCGGACACCGCGCCGCTTCAGCAACGCAGCCACGCCGAAGGTCTCCTGATACAGGCGCTGGTAGCTCCACCACCGCGCGCCGAACTCCTGTCGCAGGCCGGCTGCGCGGCGCTCACCATAGGTCGGGAGCAACTCGATCAGGGAGTGCAGTGTTTCAAGCGTCACCCGAATCGGACCGCTATCAGCGAGTTGGCGGTGAAACGGGGCTGGCAATACGTAATGTAGACCGTCTCGCCGTCATTCTTTCTATACGTTGGATGCTCGAAGCCAAGATAGAGCAATTCGCTCGACCTGTCATGGGGCAGATGGCCGATTTGTTGAGGCTGGGAATACGGGCCGAAGAGCCGGTCCGCGGTTCGCATCATGAGTGTCTTTCCATAGCCCTCGACGTAGATCATCAAATAGCGGCCCAGATAGGGGTTGTAGGAGACGGAGTACTCCGAGCCGCTCTCCCCGAGGCTCAGCGCACCTTCCAGATCGGGTCCCCATTCAGGCTGCGGCGTGTAAAGGTATTCGTACGCGGCCGGGTCGGCGATCTGATCGGCCTTGACCCGGGCCAGGAGCGCGCTCGGCAGCAATCCCTTGCGGACGCTCGCAAAGACGTACACGTCCTCATCGTCCCGCAGGACCTGCACGCCGAAATGGAAGTCATCCACCTCCGCCCGCCAGAGGCACCAATCGTTCTCGCGGCGGATGCGCTCGCACGCGCCGCTCTCCGGGTCGAGAACCGCCAGCCCGGCCCCGAGCGTGTGGAAACCCCAAATCGAGCTGCGATCGACGGTCTGGACACCCAGGTAGTAGAGATACACCTTCCCGTCCAGGGAGATGCCATGCTCGGGCCAGAACCGGACCTCCTGCTCGCGCTCCGGGCCGGTCGGCTCGATGATTTCACGGGGGAAGCCCTCCTCATCCGTGTAGTACCGAATCTCCCCAAGCGCCTGGCGCAGGTCGTCGCCCCTCGACAGGCCCGCGCTGTTGGCCAGGAAGATTCCTTGACGGCCGGCCGGCACCGGGTAGGGCGCCGTGAGAGACTCGTTGTGGTACAAGTTCGGCAGAGCGGCAAACAGCGTGTCCGAGAAGACGAACAAGATCCGGTCACCGAGGTCGATCGATTGCCCGCCATCCTGGCCGATAATGGCCCAGGAATCGGTGCGCGCCTGCCGCAGGCCCCCCAGGAAGCAGGCCGCGCGGACCGGAGCTGTGGTCTCCGGAGAGGCAGGCATCGCCGGTTCAGCCTCTAGGGCTGGTTCCTCAGGGCGCCGCCTCAGAATTGCCAGCGTCTCCACCTGCCCGGCGTCTTCCCATTCGCCCGTCGAGCGGGCATACTCCCGGACGTGGTACGGCGCCTGGCCACCCTCGGCGGGGTCGTCGAAGATGTCGTGAATGCAGAGATACCCGCCGGGGAGAACGCGACGACTCCAGCCGCGGAAATCCTGGAACGCGTCTTCCTCGGAGTGGCCACCGTCGAGAAACACGAGGCTCAACTCGGTCTCGGGCCAGTACCGGCTGGCGCGCCGCGACTCGGTCACGATCGGGATCACCCACTCGGTCAGCCCGGCGCGGCGCAGCGTGCTCATGAAGGAGCCCAGGGTGTTGACCACCCCCTCGCGGGCATCGAAGAGATCAGGATCGAAGTACGCTTGTCCGGCCTGCTGCTCCTCCGAGCCCTGGTGGTGATCGATGGCGAAGAGGGGGTGCGAGCCACCCATCCTGCAGCCCTCGGCCAGAAAGAGTGTCGACCTGCCACAATAGCTTCCAATCTCGAGGCATGGCGCCCGGCGCGAGCTCTCGGCAGCGAGCTCGTACAGGCGCAGCCCTTCGGCCTCGGACAGAAAGCCTTTTGTCGTGAGGGCCAGTTGCTTCACTTCCTCTCGCATCCACCCCTCTTTCTGGTATCGTTTC
>DOUV01000968.1:0-11056 GCA_003520455.1 Chloroflexota bacterium
CCGTGATCGTCGCCGACCGGCTCGCGAGTCACTGCGCCGGCTGCCACGCCGATGACGGCCTCGTCGCCACCGGCGGCGCGGCGAACCAGCAGTACCGGTTGTTTCAGGTCGGGATCGACAGTGACGCCCACAGAAGCCACAAGGTCGCCGGGCGAGATGACTCCACCGCCGTCATTCCGGGCTACATAGGCCAGGGTGCAGCCGCTGCAACCGCCTCCACCGATGATCTGGATACCGACATTGCTGTCGAAGACACCGGCGTAGTAATTGGTCGCACCTTTAGCGTAGATGCCGCGATAGTTCGCCGACTCGAAAATGCCGGCGTAGGCCCCGGTGTTCGGTGAAGTCGAGGTGCTCCCACCGACCGCGCGGGCCTGGACCGCGGCAACCTTGGATCTATCACCGCCGGAGGGAGCGGCCCGATTGACTACCAACAGACCGTGGCCACCGCCCGCCGTAGCATTTGTGTTGGCGATAGTCGCCGCGGCGCCCGTGTCGCTGTAACTGGCGTAGGTGCGCGTGATCGCTACACTTCCCTGTACGACCGCGCCTGGAACGAGGCTCATGGCATACGGCGCACCACGCAATTGCTGGCGAGGTGAGAGGGTTTCCCCGTTGATGGTGACCTGGAGGTAGAGTTGCTGTGCGAAGGTTTCCGGAGGAATCCTCACATCTGTCCCGATCGCCGAGTTGAACAAACCATTTTTGACGGCGATGGTCTTGGTCTCGGTGTAGACCGGGGTCCCGCCCGTCGCCGAGGCGAAGAGGTTGTAGCGAATGTTGTAGTTTCCATCGGCGACGGGCGCGCCGCTTGGAGTCAGCAGGCGCCCCTGGTAGCTCATCATGGTGCGCAGATCGCAGGCGCTGAGGAGTCCCGCAAGGGTCAACAGTGTGACGACGACGGCAGCAGGCAGGAAGCGTCGAATCGGGAATGCACTCATCCGTCTCTCCTTTCTGAGTGGCGAAGAATAAGAATGAACGGCGGTGGGGGGCATGGGCGGCTCCGTCGCGATTGAAGTTGCCTTGTACTCCCCGCACCTGTTGAGTCGATGCGACCACTCTCAACTGTTCGTGCGTGAGAACACCCGGCAAGGAGTTGCCGGGGCACGGAACGGAGACGTCCGAAGTCTCGGAAGTCTGACGACTTGGCTGGCGCTCCGGGCCCTCCTTTCTGGAGAGGTGATCTCCCAGTGGGGCTTCTCGTCCTTTCTCTCTATTTAAAATGCCACAGGAAGAACTTTTAGAGCAAGGGTCCGTTGTTGCGAAGTCTCTCATACAGGTTGGAGGTCGTCCTTGATGAACAATGTCCTGGGATACCGCTGCGTCCTCTGCGGCGCGGAGTATACGCCCGATGCGTTCGCGGTGGCTTACGTCTGCCCGAATCACCCCGACGACACCGGCATCCTCGACGTGCGCTATGACTATGAGGCCATCGGGCCGCAATTCGCGCGCGACGAACTGCACGACTCTCCCTGGCACAGCATGTGGCGCTACCTGCCCCTGTTGCCGATTGGCCACCCCGAGTATATCCCGCCCCTGGAGGTCGGCTGGACCCCCCTCTACCACGCCGCCCGACTGGGCCGCGTTCTCGGGCTGAACGAGCTCTACATCAAGGATGATGGCCGGAACCCGACCGCCTCCTTCAAAGACCGGGCGTCGGCCGTCGCTGTGGTCAAGGCCCAAGAACTGGGCTACAACGTGATTACGACGGCCAGTAGCGGGAACGCGGCCGCAGCCCTCGCGGGTCTGGCAGCGAGTGCCGGCCTGAGCACGGTCATCTTCGTCCCTGCCAGTGCCCCCGAGGCCAAGGTGGCTCAATTGCTGATCTACGGGGCCACGGTCGTCCTCGTGGAGGGGAGCTACGACCAGGCTTTCGATCTCTGCCTGGCTGCCTCCAAAGAATTCGACTGGTACTGTCGCAACACGGCCTACAACCCCTTCATGAGCGAGGGCAAAAAGACGGTCTCGTTCGAGATTTGCGAGCAACTCGGGTGGGAGGCACCCGACAAGATTTTTGTCGCTGTTGGCGACGGCTGTATTATCGGTGGCGTTCACAAGGGCTTGCGCGATCTGCAGGCCTTGGGCTGGATTGACCGGATGCCGGAGATCATCGGCGTCCAGGCAGAGGGCAGCGATGTACTTGCCACTGCCTGGGAACGCGGCACCGAGCAACTCGAGCCGATCGTTGCCCGGACGATCGCCGACAGTATCAGTGTCGGCGTTCCACGCGATGCTGTCAAGGCCCTGCGCGCTGTCACTCAGACCGGTGGCCGCTACGTCCGCGTCAGCGACGACGAGATTCTCGAGGCGATGCGCGTGCTGGCCCGCGGCAGCGGTGTCTTTGCGGAGCCGGCGGGCGCGGCGAGTTTCGCCGGAGTGCAGCGGGCTCGCCGCGAGGGCTGGATCCGGGAAGATCAGCGCGTTGTAGTGATTGTCACAGGAAATGGCTTGAAGGATATCAAATCTGCGATGGTGGCGACGGGCGCACCCTACCGCGTGGCTCCGGACTTGAATGTCCTCCGGGCACTGTTGGCGCGGATAGGGTCGACGGATGCGTAGCGCGTGCAATGGAGAAACGGATGGGCGGTTGTGAAGGATAGCGCGCGGATGCTACTATTAGCCCGATCGTCCTGAACGAAACATGACGGCTGTTACCCCGTGTTTAGGATGCAGACCGGCTGCTCCTGGCGTCATCACGTTTCACGCGTGAACAAGCCTGGCAGCAGGCACGCGGAACGGTCGTCAGCAACAGGCCGCAGTTCCGGACAATGAGGTGAAATGATTCAATGATTGATCTGACTGTGTACCCTGAGCGCCTCGAACGTGCCGTCCAACGGGCGCGCGAGCGGAACATTATTATTCCGACCTTCAAGCAGATGAAGTCCCCTGAGCGCATCCCCGCCAGGATCAAGGAGCAGCTCGCGCAGGTAGGCTTGTGGGATCTCAACTCGTTGAACCTCTTCCGCATCACGTGGAAGAACCAACCCGTCTCGTTTGGCGGCGGCTTCAACGGCGTCAATTACGTTGAGTTTCCAAAGGAACTGACCGGCGTGGATGCGCGCATTATCGCCCTGGTCGGGAAATGGTTCCCGACCGGAGCACACAAGGTCGGCGCCGCCTTTAGCTGCCTGGTCCCGCGCCTGGTCACCGGCCAGTTCGACCCCACGACGCAGAAGGCGGTCTGGCCCTCCACCGGTAACTACTGCCGGGGTGGGGCGTACGACTCGGCTTTGCTGGGCTGTGAGTCCGTCGCGATTCTGCCTGAAGGGATGAGCCGCGAGCGGTTCGAGTGGTTGTCCACGGTTGCCGGAGAAGTGATCGCCACGCCGGGCACCGAGAGCAACGTCAAGGAGATTTTCGACAAGTGCTGGGAACTGCGCCGCTCCGGTGAGGATCTGATGATCTTCAACCAGTTTGAGGAGTTCGGCAACCATCTCTGGCACTATGACGTCACCGGCCACGCCATGCAAGAGGTGCTGGAGCAGGAACTCGGCCCTGGCGAGGCATTCCGCGGCTCAGTCTTCACTACCGGCTCGGCCGGAACCATCGCGGCAGGCGACTATCTGAAGGAACGCTTCCCGACCAGCAAGCTGGCCGCTAGCGAAGCGCTCCAATGTCCCACGCTGCTCCTCAACGGTTTCGGCGCCCACCGCATCGAGGGGATCGGCGACAAGCACGTGCCCTGGATTCACAACGTTCGTAACACCGATTTGGTCGTCGCCGTCGACGATGAGGCCCCGGTGAGCCTGATCCGCCTGTTTAACGAGCCGGAAGGGCAGCAGTATCTCGCCCGGAAGGGCATCCCCCTATCGCTGATCAAGCGCCTCCCGTGGCTCGGAATTTCCGGCGTCGCGAACCTCCTCGCCGCCATCAAAATGGTGAAATGGTATGAGTGGGGTGAGGGTGACGTGGTGATGACCGTGCTCACCGACTCGATGGAGATGTATGGCAGTCGCCTGCACGAACTAACGGTCGAGCGCGGCGAATTGAGCGCTGAGGATGCGGCTGGCGCCTACCACCGGTACCTTCTGGGTCAGAGCCCCGATTTTATGGAGGAGCTGACCTACCCGGCCCGGAAGCGAGTCCACAATCTGAAGTACTACACCTGGGTCGAGCAGCAGGGCAAAACCTACGAGGAGATCCAGGCGCAGTGGTACCAGAAGAACTATTGGTCCAATATCCACAGTCAGGTTGACGAGATCGACGCCCTGATCGAGGCCTTCAACGCCCGTGCCGGCCTGCTGTAGAGCGCGGCCGGCCTCGCCCGGCCCAACGGTCGCCCAAATGTCCTGCAGTGGTCCCGACTGCTTCCGCCCGAATGACCGTCGGGCCTGGCAGTTGTGGCCACCCCCGATTTCCTACGAGCGATGGCACCACGAACACCTGCCGATCTGCAACACTACATTACCGCGCACGGAATCACCGCCGAGGTTGTCTTCCCGGCTCAAGAGACACCGACCGTCCCGGCAGCCGCCGCCGCCATGGGCTGTGAACCCGACCAAATCATCAAATCGGTTCTCTTCCTGGTTGAGGATGGAACTTCGTCCGGCCGGCGCCCGGTTCTGGTGATTGCCTGCGGCACCGCCCGGATCGACTACAAAGCGCTCGCGGCCCACTTCGGCGTGAGCCGTAAGAAGGTGCGTCTCGCCCCGCCTCACGTCGTTCTCGAAACGTTAGGGTATCCGGCTGGTGGCGTGCCGCCGTTTGGCCACATCACGCCGGTACCGGTGCTGATGGATGAGGCCGTCACCCGCCAGGCGGTCGTCTACGGTGGCGGCGGCGACGACCGCAGCCTGATGCGCCTGACGGTAGACGAGTTGCGGCGAGTCACCAGAGCGGCGGCGGTGGCGGTGTCTGAGGAGAATGGACTCCCCCTATGAATACGGAAGATACTTCCTCATCGCCTTCATTCGTTTATGCGCCGGCCCCATCCGGGGACGCTCCCATCGACCGGCTGATTACCCACGCGCTGGTCTCGCCGAACCCGGCCGATCCGGATCTCCCGTTGATCGAGGATGGGGCGATCGCCATCCGGGGTGACACGGTGCTCGCGGTCGGGACGACGGACGAGTTGCGCCAGGAGTACCCGGGCGCCCCTGAGCTCGATGCCGGCGGCAAACTCGCGCTGCCCGGCTCGATTTGCGCGCACACTCACTTCTACGGGGCCTACGCCCGCGGGCTCGCCATCCCTGGCCCGGCGTCCAAGAATTTTCCGGAGATTCTCCGGCGGCTCTGGTGGACCCTCGACAAGGCGCTCGACCCTGAAAGCGTAAAGTACTCGGCCCTGGTCTGTCTCGTGGATGCCATCCGCCGTGGGACCACGACCCTGATCGACCACCATGCCAGCCCGAATGCCATCGAGGGGAGCCTCAGCCTGATTGCGGAGGCTGTGAAAACGGCCGGCCTCCGCGCTTGCCTCTGCTACGAGGTCTCCGACCGTGATGGCGCTGGCCGGGCTGAGGCCGGGATTGAGGAAAACGTGCGCTGGATCAAAGAAGCGCGCGCGCGCCAGGACCCCAGCCTGGCCGGAACCTTCGGTCTCCACGCCGCTCTCACGCTCAGCGATGCCACCCTCGAGCGAGCGCGCGCCGCGGCCGAACCGCTTGGTGCTGGTTTCCATATCCACGCCGCCGAGGGACCGGCCGACCAGGAGTGGAGCCTGCAAACCTATGGCGAGCGGGTGATCCAACGCCTGCACCGCCACGGTATCCTGGGCGCCAATACGATCGTGGCCCACGCCATCACGATTGATCCGTGGGAGATGGGCCTCCTGCGCGAGACCGGCACCTGGGTCACCCACCAGCCGCGCTCGAACATGAACAACGCGGTGGGTGTCGCCGACCTCCCCGCGATGCTGCGCGCCCAGATGCGGGTCGGCCTGGGCAACGACGGCTTCTCCTTCGACATGTTCCAGGAGATGAAGACCGCCTACCTGCTGCACAAGGTCCACACGGGCGATCCGCGCACGCTCGGTGGCTACGAGGTGATGACCCTGGCCTACGCCAACAACGCGGCCCTGGCCGGCCGCTTCTTCCCCAAACCGGTCAGCCGGTTGGAGCCGGGCGCTTTCGCCGATATCATTCTGGTGGACTACCACCCCTTCACGCCGCTGAGCAGTGGAAACCTGCCCTGGCATCTGCTCTTCGGCTTTGATGGTGGCCACGTCACCCACACCATTGCGGCTGGCAAGTTGCTTATGGCCGATCGCCAACTGCTGACGCTGGACGAGGCCGAGATCACTGCCCGCGCCCGCGAACTCGCTCCGGGCATCTGGGAGCGGTTCGATGAGTTGAGCCATCGTGCGTAAAGTGTATTGGAACGACGCGTGCTACAGTGGAGACCAGACGAGTGTCACCTTACGAGCAGATTGCGAGAGGATCTTCGATGACGAACGTCAAACCGACCATCGCCATCATCGGCGGCACCGGCAACGAGGGTGCCGGTCTGGCTCTGCGCTGGGCCAACGCGGGGTACCCCATCATCATCGGCTCCCGCTCCGCCGAACGCGCGACCATCCGGGCCAAGGAGTTGAACCGCAGCCTGCATAGCGAGCAGGACGATGCCCCCATCCGAGGTCTGGAAAACAAGGCCGCCGCCGCCGCGAGCGAAATCGTCGTGGTGACTGTGCCCTACGCCGGTCACGCGGCGATCCTGGATGAGATCGCCCCTTTTGTACAAGCCAAGATCGTGGTTGACGCCACAGTCCCGCTCAAGCCGCCCAAGGTCGCGGTGGTCACTGTTCCCCCGGCCGGTTCCGCCTCCCAGGAAGCCCAGGCGATCCTCGGGCCGGGGGCTTCTGTCGTCACCGCCTTCCAGAATATTTCAGCCGAGAATCTCCAGGATCTCGACCGCCAGATGGATACAGACGTGCTTGTCTGTGGCGACGACAAAGAGGCCAAGCAGCGGGTGATCGAGCTGATCAAAGATCTGGGAATGCGCGGCCTGGACGTTGGTCCGCTGGCAAACGCTATCGTCGTTGAGGGCCTCACCTCCCTTCTGATTGCCATTAACCGTCGCTACAAGGCCCACGGCGCTGGCATTCGCATCACCGGTATTCCGGAAACGACGAGTGATCAACACTGAAAGATCACGTGATTGGGCTTCACACCACAGATCGCGGGCCTGGGTTCAGGTTTTCGGAAAGGATTTTATGCAAGCAGTCCTTACCCCTCTGCCGGACTTTCCCTTCGTCGAGCGCGGCGATGACATCGTCGCGCTCATTCTTGGGCAGCTGGAAGTGGCCGGGATCGTTCTCCAGGACGATGATATCCTGGTCATCGCCCACAAAATCATCTCGAAGGCCGAGGGCCGGCTGGTAAGCTTGAGCACGGTCACGCCCTCCCAGGAGGCCCTCCGCCTCGCGCAGACGGTCCAGAAAGATCCCCGGTTTATCGAGTTAGTGCTCCAGGATTCGGTCGAGGTGCTGCGCGTCCGGCCAGGCCTGATCGTGACTGAGCAGCGCGGCGGCTGGGTCGTGGCCAACGCCGCGATCGATCGCAGCAACGTGCACGCCGAAGCTGGCCAGGAGCGGGTCGCCCTGCTGCCCGGTGATCCGGACAAGAGCGCGGCCACACTGCGGATGAGGCTCATCGAGGCCACGGGCGCGCGCGTCGCGATCATCATCAACGATACGCATGGTCGTCCCTTTCGCGTCGGCGCAGTTGGCGTTGCCATCGGCGTGGCCGGCATCGCGCCCGTCGCCGACCTGCGCGGCGAGCACGATCTCTTTGGTTACGAGATGCAATCGACCGAGATCGCAACCGCCGATGAGATAGCCTCCGCTGCCTCGATGCTGCAAGGCCAGACCGACCAGGGCCTCCCTGTGATTCACATGCGCGGTGTGCCCTTCCGGCGGGACGAGCACGCCACCAGTCGCCCCCTGGTTCGCCCGAAGCAGCTCGATATGTTCCGGTAGGTGTATGAAACATGATGTTGCTGGTGAAAGGCTCGAAGACGGCGGAGCCCACTCGAGTGGGCTCCGCCGTTGTCGGAAGACAGGGGTGGGCCAGAAGCGCCGGTCAAGGCGTCAGACTTCCGAAGTCTCGGAAGACTTCGGAAGTCTCCGATCGTCCGCCCCGGGCGACACCTTGACCGGTGTTCCAGGATCAATACCTGTTGGTTCAAGTGACCCACTGTGCTAGACTGACGAGCAAGCACGGTGGGATACAAATGGAAGAGGCAGTTCTGGATCGGCTGGCGGCGAAATCGCTAGAAGAGGTGATCATCTTTGTGTTCGATGTCATGACGCCGTTGCTGCTGCAGGGAGTTAAGAGGAAAGGAGTGCAAGTGATGATCGATCGAGTGGGTACCGTTTCACTCTTTGTCCACGATCAGGATCGGGCGAAGGAATTCTACACTAACGTGCTTGGCTTTGAGCTCCGCGCTGACGCGCCGCTCTACCCCGGTGCCTCGGCCCGGTGGGTGGCTGTTGCCCCGCCGGGTGCAGAAACGGAGGTTATCCTCTACCTGCCCGACGAGAACTGGGAGCACTATAAACAGGTCGTCGGGCAATCTCAGGCGCTTACCTTCAATGTGACTGACATGCAGGCCCTTCATTCAGATCTGAAGGCGAAAGGGGTCAAGTTCGTGCAAGAGCCGGACAAGCAACCCTGGGGCACGTTTGCGATCATCGAGGACTCTGAAGGGAGCCGGCTTGTCTTGGTGGAGCAACCGAAGGAATAGGCGCGGGACCCTGCCTGCCGCGACCCGCCGCCTGGCGGCCGTCTTCTCGCCACGGCGGGCAATTCTCGCAGACTGAGCGCGGCGACCACCGGAAATCGTTCCATCGGCGGAGCATAGAACCCCGCGAAGATGGCACAATGATGACTGCTCCACGCCTTCTCAAGTGATCGAAGCAACGGGTTGCCGTGCGAGCCACCGAGATCAAGGGAGGACGCATCACCCATGCGCAGCAGACTCTGGATGATCACCGCCCTCGTCACGGCACTCGGACTCGCCTTCGTGTGGATGATGGCCGCACGGAAGGCCCGCGCCGGCGCGGTTGCAGAACGAGCATGGTCGGCGGCACTGGCCGTCGAGGGCGCACCGAGCCCGACCGCTCGGGACGCCGGCACCACCATAACCACTCCATTGGCGGTGTACCTGCCGTTCCTCTCAGGGACTGAGCTCGCCACGTATCCCCGCCGGCTGACGTCTGGCCCGAGGAGCGATACTCAACCGGTCTTCGCGCCCGACGGGAGGACGGTTGTCTTTCTGCGCAACTGGAACGGTCAAACCGATATCTTTGCTTTGACCATTCGGGGAGGTACGCCAATCAACCTGACGAGGACGCCGGCGCAGCAGGAAGACAGGCCGATCTTCTCGCCCGACGGCAGCCTCATTGCCTACGCCTCCAACGCGACCCAGAGCAGCGATTGGGACATCTTCGTGATGAACGCCGACGGTACAAACCGGCGCGCCGTGATCGAGGCACCCGGCTCGGATGAGGTCCACCCATGGTTCAGTCCGGATGGTCACAGCTTGCTCTTCAGCAGCGATCGCAACGGGAACTGGGATATCTATCGGGCCACCATCGACGCTGGCGCCGCTCCCTGGCTGCCCCTAACGACCGATCCGGCCGTTGACCGCTTGCCTGTCCGCTCGCCGGACGGCACCGCGGTCGTCTTCCGGAGTGAGCGGGATGGCAACAGCGAGGTCTATCTGATGGATGCCGGCGGCACCAATCAGCGTCCATTCACAACTCACCCGGCCCACGACTCGTACGGCCACTTCCTGCCGGATATGAGCGGGATCGTCTTTGATTCGAATCGGTCGGGCACAACCCATTCGTATGTGGCCAATCCCGCCGGAACAGGACTGGTTGCGCTGGAGCAGCGTTCAGACTGGCGCATGATGCATTCAGATGTATCGAACGATGGACAGTGGCGTGTGTACGCAGCGGCAGCGCCTGGCGCTGATTTCGATCTCTATCTCGATACGTTTACCTCGCCCTTGATGGCCGTTGGGCAGCAAGGCATGGACAACTTGCAGGGCAACTGCTATTGGGAGAGCGGGGTACTGGCGTATGGATGGAGTCAAGCCTGGCAAAGAACCGGTCAGAAACAATACCTGCGGTGGCTGACAACCTACGTGAATCGCTGCATCGCCATTCGAGCCATCAACCACGTCAATGATAGTCTTCTGGGCTATGCCGCTTTGATCGTCTACCAGGCAGACCCGCAGCCGGCGTACCTTGCCTTCGCCCAGCGCGTAGCCGATTGGGTGATGACAGACGCCAAACGCACGGCCGACGGCACCCTCTCACACATGGATGATGGCGATCGGGTGTGGTGTGATACAGTGATGTCGGTGGCACCATTCCTGACGGAGATGGCGAAAGTGACGGGGAACGCCGTCTATTTTGAGGAAGCTACCTCGCAGATACTCAAGCACGCGGACCATCTGCAAGACCCGGCCACGGGGCTGTATCATCACGCGTGGAGTGCGAGCCAGAACCAATACATTGGTCCCGCCTACTGGGGCCGGGGCAACGGATGGGTATTGATGGCAGATGTGGCCGTTCTGTCAGCCATGAGCGACACGCACCCCTCTCGCCCGCTGGTTCTGAACGTCTTCCGGAAGCAAGCGGCCGCTCTCAGGCCGCTGCAGAGCACCAGCGGCCTCTGGCCCAACGTCGTCGACCGGCCGGACCATTACCTCGAGACGTCGGGTTCTGCCTTGATCGGTTATGCATTCAAGCGCGCGGTCGCGGCGGGTTGGTTGGAACGCGAGGCGTACACAGCCGCCACCCAGGCGGCGATTCTCAGCGTGTGGCGGAAGGTGGCAGCGGATGGTATTGTGACCGATGTCATGGGACCCACCGGGCCCTTGGCCAACGAGGCCGACTACGATACGCTCCCGCATGATCAACTGCAATTATACGGTCAGGGCGTGGGGTTGCTGATCGCAACGCCATAAAGGATGGCTACGCCGAGTACCAAGATAGCGTATCTCACTTTTACAGAAATGTGATCCTGTTGGCGAATTGGTACACGTCGCGGGCGCCGGTTTGGAGTGCGCCCTTCAGCGCGCTCAAGCGCGCACGACGAGCCCTTCG